>JACCTF010000516.1 GCA_013812565.1 Pyrinomonadaceae bacterium
CCGCTGCGGAGCGGTGTTAAAGACGTTTCTGGCGCGCAAGCTGGCGTCACGGTGAAAGATGAAGAGACTCCCGTGCAGTTCGTTGGTGCCTCCGCGCGTCGCGACATTCACAATGGCCCCGCCTGCACGTCCGTATTCGGCGCTGTAGTTGCTGGTTGTGACGCTGACTTCTTGAACGGCCTCCGCCGGAGGGATGTAAATGGTGAGTCCCAGCGTCGGATTGATGTTGTCGGCACCGTCGACCAAAGTGTTATTCGCCGAGTTGCCTTGACCATTGGCGCGAAAGAAGGTCGTCCCCTGCGGATCCTCGAGTTGCGTGAAGTCAACGGAGGGTGGTGTAACGCCGGGTAGAAGCCCCGCCAGCGCCTGATAGTTGCGGTTGGCAATTGGAAGCTCGCGCACCTGTTTGGTTGAGAAGCTTTGCGAGACGTCAGCCCGGTCCGTCTTCAACATGGGAGATTCGGCCGTTACTTCAACGGTTTCATTCACCGAGCCAGGTTCGAGCGCCGCATCGACTCTGAGTGGCGCGCCAACGAGCAGTTCTATATCGCCGCGCAACAACTTCTTGAAACCAGAACCTTCGACTTCTACCCGGTAAAGACCCGGCGTCAGGTAAGGGACCGTGTAGTTACCGGCTTGATCGGTTTGCACGCTACGACTAACTCCGGTGTTAACCTCGGTTGCTCGAACTGTGGCACCGACGACCGCGGCGCCCGAACTGTCTGTTACGTTACCGAGTAAAGTGGATGATGTGACGGACTGCCCAAGAATCTCGGTGACGGTGCCGGCAGCTAAGAAGAGGAGCAGTGAAAGGGAAATCGCCTTGAACATGGTGGTCTCCTTGATGCGGAAAGCAGTAAGTGAAAACTAAAGAGGAAGACTCGTCACTCTCCCGAGTGACGGCACACATCTTCGTGCAGCACACTTGATGGATTCGCTTGTTACGACCCGCTGGTAACTTGAATGTTCCTGATGGGAAGACGGCGCTGACAGGCTATCGTTGTTTCAGACCACGCGATAGAGCACGCGTCGCCGTCTCCTGTCAGGCGGTTCCTAATGCTGCACTATGGTAAGTCTTAACGAGGGCAACTTATACAAGAATGGCATTAAGTTTTGCAAGGAAACTATTGCGGTAAGATCAGTAGTTTTGTTTTGAGTTCTACAGACCGCGGTAGTGGTAAAAATGTAATGCTAGACATCTGAGCACATCCTACTGATTCTCGCATCGCTTTCAGGAAGCTTTTGGCAACCAGCCTAGTTCCAGCAGTATCCGTTTTGTCAGAGCAATGCGCTTATCGCGAACCGCCGAATAATTAGCGCCCTCGATGTTGGTGGCAAAGAAGTAGACGTTATCAGATCGTTCTACATAGCCGATAAACCAGCCGAGAGCTTTCCCGCCGGGTAAAGAGCCGCTGCCCGTCTTCCCGCTCAGTTTGTAAGCGGGAGTCTGTTCCAAGGAGATGATCTCTTTGACAATCTGGATCGAGCGGGCCGACACTGGAAGTTCTTCCTTGTAGAACCTTCTCAAGAACTCTACTTGCTCATTAGGGGAGATTTGCAAGCTGCTGCCGAGCCAAAACCGGTTGATCCCGCCGGAAGTGTCGTGATTGCCATACCGAAGCTTTGTGACGTACTGCTGCATCACAGGCTTGCCAACTCGCTCGGCAAGCTCTCGGTAGTACCACACAACCGAGTTCTTCATCGCGGAACGAAGCGTGTGATCTTGATTCCAACTTGTGAAGGGCGCGATTCTCTGCTCCTGTGGCGGGTACTTCTTTTGATCCCACCGGATCAAAAACTCAGCATCCTCGATCACACCCGTTTCCAGTCCGATCAGCGAGTTCGGAATCTTGAAGGTTGAAAACGGGCTGAACCTTCGGCGACAACGCTCTTCGTTATAGCGAATGTACCGATTGTTCTTGAGATCATAAAGAACAATCGCCCCCTCGGTGTCCTTGAAGAAGGAACTTAAATCTTGTGCATGACCGGCGACCATGCCTGCGCTGCACACGAGCACCAGCAATGCAAATAGTTGCTTGACAAGATTCACCATTATTCTCCTTCTTCGGGGTTGTTAGCCGGCTTGGTTCTGAGTTCAATCTTTAAGAGTTCGGCTGGCACGTTGCCGGTATTTTCCAGGTGCAATTGATCATTAGCTTCTAACCAAAAGGTTTGTCCTAGCTCTATTTTCAGATCGGACGCGGTGCCATCCCTGACAATCCTCCTGAAGTGGGACGGAGTAAGCGCTACCAGTAGAGAGGGTGAAGTTGAGGGATTTGTGCCTTCGCATTTGTGGCGAGCAGCGCAGGTCACATGAAGGATGCGAACCTGCCTGTTTTCAAATCGCACTTTCTGCGAACTGTTATCCGTCGGGTGCGGTTCGGGTGGGAAGCGACCGCGAAAGGTTTGAGTATCAAGCTCAAGAGTCTTGAGTTCAACTCTCAGGAATTCGGTCGAGTGCTCAGAAAGGCTCTCCACTTCGTGCGTTTCCTTGACCTTAAGTCTACGCCCCAGCCTGAAGCCACCCCCTTTGACCGCCGGTCGGATAAGGGTGAACTTTTCCTCTCCGGTATGTGTGAAGCGAACCGGCCCGCTGTTCCTTAAGTAGATGTAAACCGTTCCTCTCCGCGGATGGTCGTGCGAAGCAATCTTCTCGCGCGGGCCGTAGCGGACGCGAACCACCCTGACCCAATCGTTTTCAAACTCACGTTTGTAAGCCTGGGGCGCAGCAACAAACGGGTCTTGTATAAAGGGAACCACAGAGATGGAACACGCCATTAAGGCGAGCGGAAGGAACAGCATGATTACTCCTGCTATATGACTGGCACACCAAGATATGGATTTTGAGTCTTCAAGAAGTCTGGGATAAAGGATGAATTCTTCCATCGCTCCAACAGTACCCGAACTTCTCCAAGAAACTCACCGTGTGCTTTCGTGCT
>JACCTF010000517.1 GCA_013812565.1 Pyrinomonadaceae bacterium
GATCAAGGGAGTGGGGCAATCGAGCGTGGATGCTATTCTGGAGGCTCGTACGGAGGGGGCATTCTCCTCAATCTTTGACTTTGCCGAGCGCACAGGGCAGCGTGCTCTAAACAAGCGTGTGTTGGAAAGTTTGGTTTGCGCAGGGGCATTTGATTCTCTCAACATGCACGGACAGAGTGTTCATGCGTGGCGCGCACAACACTTCGCCGGCATTGATGCTGCACTCTCGCTGGGCGCGCGCGCGCAGAGGGCACGCGCGTGCGGACAAAGCGATCTGTTTGGGAATGTAACAACAGATCGAGCCGCACAATCCGTTAAGCGGCTGCCTCTGGTCGAAGCGTGGACGCAGAGGGATCTGCTCGCCGCGGAGAAAGGGGCCGTTGGTTTCTATATCACAAGTCATCCGCTAAAGGATTACTCAGACATTTTGCAGGAGCTCGGGTGCATAGAGATTTTACGTTCGACCGAATGTGAACACGGTGCGCGCCTTTCCCTGGGCGGAATCGTCACGGCGTTGCAGGTGCGTACAACAAAAAAGGGTGATCGCTTTGCATTGATGCGTTTGGAGGATGAAGCCGGCAGTGTAAAATGTGTCATGTGGCCGGAAGTCTTTAGTAAAACAGATCGCATTTTGGAGACAGACGCGGCCGTGCTTGTGAGCGGCAGAGTGAATGGGGAAGAAGAAGGCGGAGCGACCATCATCGTTGACGAGGTAGAACGGCTTGACGAAGTGCTGCAACGTAGAGCACGTACAATGATTGTGCGCGTACCTATAACAGGGGATCCGAAAACTCTGCTGGAGTCTGTATTCCTTGTACTAGACAAGCACCGCGGCAACTGCGAAGTGTTTATCGAAATGGTGTTGGAGCAGAGTATGTTAGTGCGCGCACGCACACACGGAGCGCTACGTGTGCAAGGAAGCTTGCAGCTGGAAACGACATTACAAGATTTCGGATGCAAAGTTGAGTGGGTGACGCCGCAGACACCTCCTCTATGGGGATAAGCGACGTAAAGGTTCGTAGTTAAATTTCAAGTAAATGTTTTAGAGCGGCGATCACGGACTACGGGTGCATAAGGTCTAACATGAATGAGACTACAATAGTGAATGATCCTCTAACTGCGTTAGAACGTGTGAAGTTGGCTCGTCACAAAGACCGCCCTTACACTTTGGATTTTATCGAAAGGTTATTCGAGGATTTTGTCGAGTTACATGGCGACCGTCGTTTTGCAGAAGATGCGGCGATCGTTTGTGGCTTGGCTCGTTTTCATGGTTCACCAGTCGTCGTTTTGGGGCATCAGAAGGGGCGTGGCACAAAGCAGAGCGTACGCCGAAACTTCGGAATGCCGAAACCAGAAGGGTACCGTAAAGCTCTGCGTATGCTAAAGCTAGCGGAGAAGTTCAACCGCCCTGTCTTCTCCTTTATCGATACTTCGGGAGCTTATCCTGGTATTGATGCCGAGGAGCGTGGGCAAGCCGAAGCGATTGCTCACAACTTACGGGAAAGCTCTAAGCTGCGCGTGCCCGTGATTGTCACAGTAATCGGCGAAGGAGGATCGGGCGGAGCTTTAGCGATCGGTTTAGGTGATCGAGTGTTGATGCTGGAGAATGCCGTATATTCTGTAATTACCCCTGAAGGGTGCGCCGCCATACTGTGGAAGGATGCCGGTGAAGCGGAACGTGCCGCCACCAATCTAAGGCTTACGGCAAGTGAGTTATACCGACTCGGAATTATTGACCGAGTGGTTGCAGAGCCGCCCGGGGGGGCTCACACAACGCATGATGAGACGGCTCGCCTACTTGATGATGCGTTGCAAGAGACTCTTGCAGAGGTAACTCAATTTGATCCGCCCAGCCGACTGACGCAACGTTATAAGCGTCTGCGGGCGCTTGGTAGATGGACTACCAGCGTGTGAATGGAGAACTAAAGAAGCCGCAGTTCCGGGAGAACCGGTATTGGAACCCTCGGTTAGAACGGAATATCGTCGTCAGATACTTCAACGTTAGAAGGGGGTTCAACGGAAGATGTTTGGGTGCTATCACTGCGGGCCGCCGTGGCTGGTGTAGCTGCATCCTCATTGCGCGTGCCGATAAACTGCATATCCGTTGCGTGGACTTCGAGCGTGTATCGCGAGCGGCCATCCTTATCGTTCCACTCTTCGACGCGAAGTCTGCCTTCGACATAGATAGGGCGACCTTTTGTCAAATACTGAGAAGCAGTTTCAGCTTGGCGGCCCCATAGAGTGACGCGAAACCAGGTTGTGACATCTTGATTTTCTCCGGCCTTATCACGACGACGCTCATTGGTAGCCATTGTGAAACTACAGACAGGGGTGCCCTGTGTTGTATAACGAAGCTCCGGGTCGCGCCCCAAATTGCCGACCAAAATTATTCTGTTAAATGACATGATGTGATCCTTAGATAGAGAGGGTGGAACAGCAAAGTCGCATATTACGCTTATCACAAACATCGGGTCAAGAATAGTTCGCCATTCCATAAGTTAAAGTGAAATATTAAAAGTAATATATTAGTTAACAAGATGCTTCATGTTGAAGTTCCTTAACATATCAAATCTGGCTGTGGTCCACAGGCTAGATGTCGAGTTTCATCCAGGCCTTAATCTACTAACGGGTGAGACAGGAGCCGGTAAGTCCATCATTGTTGACGCTTTAAGCTTGCTGCTCGGAAGCCGTGGCACAAGCGAGGCAGTACGCACTAATGAACGTGCGGCAATTGTTGCCGGCTACTTCGAACCGGAAGCTGAGGTAGAGCAACAGATAGATGCGATTTTGACGGAGGTGGGAATTGAGGAGGGGATCACAGAGGGTTTGACGATTCGCCGCGAAGTGAACGCGAACGGACGCAGTCGGACATTTATTAATGATCGAAATATGACAACCGCCACTCTGAAATCGCTACAGCCTTTTTTGGTTGAGATTCATGGTCAGGGGGAACAGCAGACGCTCGCCTCGACGCGTTTTCACGTTGACATATTAGACAATTTCGCGGCCTGCACGGCCTTCCGACGCGAAGTAGCGAGCGCTTTCGCAAACCGTAAGGAAATTCTCGAGGATATTCAGACGCTCCGGCATAGCGCCGCTGAAGCAGAGCGTCTGGCAAGTTTTCTACAATATCAACTAACGGAGATTGAGACCGCCGCGCTGCATCCGGGGGAGGACGTGGAACTGTCCGCCGAACGAACTCTCCTCGGACACGCCGAGAAGGCTCTAGCATTGAGCGGGGCAGCTTACGCGGAACTATATGAAAGTGATCACAGCGTGCTGACAAGCCTTGCTTCGGTGCGTCGCCGTGTGCAGCAGTTGAGTGAAATTGATCCCCGCCTGATTCAAACTTTGGAAGTTTTAGAGGCGGCCACGATAGTGCTGACCGATATAGCTGAAACGTTGCGGGGGCACGGCGCGAATATAGATTTCTCACCGGCGCGACTGGGTGAGATTGAAGATCGTTTATCGCAATTAGAGAAACTTAAGCGCAAATACGGCAAAGATCTGCAAGAGATTTTGCGCTTTAAGGAAGACCTCAAAACGCAACTCTGTGAAGTTGAAAACGTGGAGGATCGCGAGCGCGTTTTACAAGTACGGTTAACGGCGGCTGAACAAGGTTATATCTCGGTTGCGAAGCGTTTAACGGAAGATCGTCGGGCGGCGGCTAAAAGGTTAGAAGAACGCGTCATGGAAGAGTTACATCAGGTGGCGATGGAACGCGCGCAGTTTAAAGTCGATGTCAAGACGGCAAAGTTGATTGGGGATGAAAATAATCCTGCGGGGGAAGACCCTACATTCTGGAGTCCACAGGGAGCAGACCGCGTTGAGTTCTTGCTCTCAGCCAATCCGGGTGAGAGCTTGCGGCCGCTGGCGCGCATCGCTTCGGGCGGCGAACTCTCACGTGTGATGTTGGCGCTACGAACTGTGTGTGCTGGTGGGCAGGGGCCTGGGGAGCGTTCGGGTAATGCGACGCTTGTGTTTGACGAAGTTGATGCGGGCATCGGCGGTCGTGTCGCTGAAGCAGTCGGACGCCGTCTCAAAGCACTTGCCGCCGGGGGACAGCAGATTCTATGTGTCACACACCAAGCGCAAATCGCCAGGTTTGCGGATCATCACTATGCGGTTTCAAAAAACCTAGATGGTGAGCGCACGGTAACTATGGTCAAAGAGCTTAGCCGAGAGGAGCGCGTCAGCGAGTTGGCGCGCATGATTGGCGGTGCGGAGATGGCCGCGACTACACAGCAAACCGCGCGCTGGCTGCTTGAAAACTCTGGCAGCAGCAAAGGGGAGAACGCTTCCGCTCCACGAAAAGCGCGACGGCGCTAGGGGCGAGTTGAGGAGCCTCGAACAACCATCACCGCTCGAGAGTAAATTCTGCTACACTTTGTCAAGCCATAGAGCAGATGCAAAAAAGTATGAAGGGCAAAAGCGTCTACATCGAAACATTCGGTTGTCAAATGAACGTTGCCGACACAGAGCGCGCTGTGACGCTTCTGCGCGCGGCCGGCTACGAATTGACAAAGCAGGATGACACTGCTGACGTAGTGATCTTTAACACCTGTTCAGTGCGCGCGCGCGCCGAGCAAAAGGTATTTAACCGCATTGGTGAAGTGCGCCATAAACGATGCGGCAAGGAGCCCTTGATCGCTGTAACGGGGTGTGTTGCCCAATTGAAAGGCGAAGCGTTGTTTGCTCAAACGCCAGCGATAAGCGTGGTAGCTGGTACGCGTGCGACGGATCGCCTTCCGGATTTGATTGAGCGTGCACTCAACGGCGAGCAGAAACTGTTGGATATAGATGAACGAAGGAAAGGCGAAGTTTGGGATGTATCTCCTGTTGAACGTCATTCACCATATGTTGCTTTTGTCCCTATCATTGAGGGGTGCAACAAGTTTTGTTCCTACTGCATAGTGCCATTCTCACGCGGGCGTGAGCAGAGTCGGCCTCCACAAGAAGTGATTACAGAGGTTCGACGATTGCGGGAAGAAGGCTTTCGGGAAGTGCACTTAATCGGGCAGAACGTGAACAGTTATCGACCGCCGCCGGAAACAGAGTTAGAGGGTTTTGCGGGGGCAACACCTTTTTCGCGTCTGCTGCGCGCGGTGGCTGCAACGGGAATGGAGCGTGTCAAGTTTACCACCTCTTTTCCGCGCGATTTCCATCCTGATATTGTGCGTGCCATAGATGAGTTCGATAACCTCTGCAACTGGGTGCATCTACCCGTGCAGTCGGGTTGTGATCGCATCTTGCGTGCGATGCGTAGAGGATACAAAGTGGCAGACTACCTGGCGTGTGTAGAGTCTATTAAATCAGCGCGTAGAATGATCGCTTTAACCAGCGACATAATCGTTGGGTATCCTGGGGAGACCTCAGACGAGTTCGCCGAGACGATACTATTAGTTCAGCAGTGTCAATATGATGGGCTGTATATCTTCAAGTATTCTGAAAGGTCGGGAACGCCTGCCGCTAACTTTCCTAATGACGTATCGGATATTGAGAAGACTAAACGTTTTATGGCGCTCGAATCAGTTCAACGGAACATCCAGCGCAAAGTTTACAACGGTTATGTCGGGCGAAAGCTGAGTGTGCTTGTCGAGAAGGGTAGCACTAGGCACGCGGGTCAGTTGACGGGACATTCAAAGTGCAACAAAGTTATTAACTTTACTGGCTCCCTAGACTTTGTCGGCGAAACCGTTGAGGTGTGCATATTGGAAGCTAAAGAGAATAGCCTCTATGGCAAAATAATTGATTCGAGGGTTGACCCATCTTCAAGTCATAGGTGAGGTAGAAGCATGGATATTGAGGTAAAGATTAGAGGTTTGATGATGGATCCTAATAGTGGTACGCCAATAATCATCCTCAAGGACGTACATAGCGAAACGATCTTGCCGATCTGGGTCGGCGCATATGAGGCAAACGCGATCGCACTTGAGATTGAGAAGATGGCATCGCAGCGACCAATGACGCATGATCTTTTACGTAACATGATTGTGCAAATGGGAGTTCGGGTTGAGCGCGTAGTGGTAACTGAATTAAGAGATAACACTTTCTTCGCGGTGATCGAAATGCGCGCCAGTGATGGTGAGGCTTTAATGCTTGATGCCCGACCATCGGATGCCATCGCTTTGGCATTGCGTGCCGACTGCCCAATTTTCGTCAATGAAGAAGTGATAAGAGCTTCGCGAAATACCTTGTCGGGGAGTGAAGAAGATGCAACGACAATTCGGGGCGAGGAAGAAGAATGGCCGGACGTGATCGGGGAAGCAGGCGATTTGCCGATGTAGAGATGGTCAGTTGAGTAGTTAAGTTTAAGGTCTATGACGTGGTGAGGGCAAAAGCTTTGGTAGGCGTGGTCATCGCGATCGCGAATCAAAAGGGTGGGGTAGGGAAGACTACCACGGCCATTAACCTTGCTGCCGCCTTCGCACAGCGCGGCCGCCGTGTTCTGCTTGTTGATATGGACCCGCAAGGAAATAGTTCGATTTCATACCTTGATCCACGAAGTATGAACTGTTCGACTTATGAAATGTTAACTGATGGGCAGAATGATCCAAGCGACTACGTTTATCAAACCCCCGTACAGGGATTAGACATAATTCCGGCGCGTATTAATCTGGCTAAGTTGGAAGCAAAGCTTGTCGGTGATTTCGATGCGCCCTTTCGGCTGAAGGATAGACTAGAGATTTTACAGGAACGATATGAATTTGTCCTGATCGACACCCCGCCGACCCTCGGACTAATTACCGTCAACGCTTTGGTTGCGGCAACATACGTATTGATTCCAATCCAATCATCGTTCTACGCGTTGGAAGGAACCGATGACCTTCTCGAAACCATTGAGAAGGTCAAAGCGAGACCTAACCCAAATCTGCGTGTTTTAGGTGTAGTAGTAACATTGCATGATCGGCGGACAACGTTGGCTCGCGAGGTCCACGAACATATCAAAACGGTTTTTGGTGCGAAGACATTTGAAACAGTGATCACTAAAAGCGTGCGTTTAGAGGAAGCACCGGCGTATCGAGAAGCGATTTTTACCTTCGCACCAAATTCTTCAGGTGCCAAGGAATATGCAAAGCTTTGTGAAGAGGTGATGAGCCGTGTCTAGGAGAGGTCTGCCGGTTGGAATAAGCATGCGCCATGATGCGCATTACGTAGAGGAGTTAGCCGGTCAACGTCCAACCCCGATTGGCCGGATGATTTCGATTGATCAATTAGATCCTAACCCAGAACAACCGCGCGTTGAGGTTGGTGATCTCGCTGACCTCACGGCATCAATCCTTGAAAAAGGTGTGTTAGAACCGCTGCTCGTGAAACCCTCGCATGTGAGCGGCGGAAGATGGCTGATTATCGCTGGCGAGCGGCGTTGGCGAGCGGCACGGGCAGCAGGTTTATGCGAAGTACCTTGCATAGAGATGAATGTGGATGATAAAGCGGTCGCCGAGATTGCCTTGATCGAAAATTTACAGCGGAAAGACCTCACGGCTTGGGAGGAGGCCGACGGATTAGCGGCTTTATGCGAGCGGTTCGGGTACACGCACGAAGAAGTTGCCCGAAAAATGGGTAAAAGTCGCAGCACTATTACTGAGTCCCTCTCTATCGCCTCATTACCTAAAGTTATACGTGAGCAATGTCGGCACGCCGACATTAATGCCAAATCTCTTATTCTTCAAGTTGTCCGTCAGCCGCATGATGAAGCAATGCAGCAAATGGTTGAGACAATCCAGAAGCGTGGTTTGACTCGTGATCAAGCTCGGCAAACTCGCAAGAAGCGCATTTCTGATAATGTCCAGTCAATTGAATCGCAAGACAAAGAGAAGAGAGAATCACCATATGTTTTTAGATACCAATCTCCAGATCGCAAATTTAAGCTGGAAATGGAATTTACCGATGCTGATATTTCCCCTGAAGACTTAATATTTGCACTTCGTTCTGTGGTTATATCAGTTGAGGACGGCGCGTCCGATAACCACAATTAAACCCTATGGGCTTTGCCCAAAAAGTCGGTTTCGTGCCCATACATTGGGTGAGTAAAATTGGACAGACCCTATATCTCACGGTCAGTCGGTACTTTTTAGGCAAAGCCAACCCTATGTGAATGTCGCTTAGTTGTTCGCCAATTGACATAGGATAGTTGCTAAAGAAGCTGTAAAGCCGAGCTAATTTTTTGTGGCTTTCTTTTGTTGGCTAGCTGCGCGTTTTTGTAGCGATTTTGCCCATCGTTGTAAGGTCGGTTGAAGGGGTTTGAAGAGGCGAGTACGGATACTGTGGTTACGCTCGTTCCAAGCGCGTAATCTTTGTTCCGTATAGGAACGGACGGCGGGCTCAAGATGACTTCGTTTTACGGAGTGGCGTAAAGTTAAGTAATAATGCTGTCCTGTAAGCGAAAAAATAAGAGCTGCCAAGTTGCTATTTAGAGCGAGTCGCGTTAGCAGTCGCTTGTGAAATGGTTGCGTGGTTGGCAGAATTGTTGATACTGAAATCTCCAACCAAGCTGTTTGAGTTCCTTGCCGGGGATGGTACAACCCTGGTAGAGCGGCTTGTTTTGAAACGCGTGGATCCGTAATAGAATCAACAAGACGCAAACGATCAACACCAAACAGATGTTCACGAGGAATACTTTCGAGTATCTTCTCGATGTTCAATAAAGTTCGGCGCGGCAATTTAGCGCTGGAGGCGTTCTCGATTTTGACTGCCATATATGTATTACAGACACTGTAATCGACGGCGGGGGTGCTGGTCAAGATATAGGGTTAGGGGTATTACTACTCTGACTACCTAAAGATGACGGGTTGAAATTCCATGAATCAGTTTGTTATTTCACGACCGAACAATTTCAACACAATCCCAAACCCGTCAAAATCAAGTGGTCAGAGTACTAATGCAAAAGCTTCTAAATCTGTAAGTAGTTGAGGAACTTGCATTTCAATACTTCGGCCAGTTTTTTTTGAAAAAGCCCAGCAAATCAGCAGCCTTTCGCGCGATTGATAAATTAAATGCAAGTTAGCCCAAAAGCTAACTTGCATTTAATAGAGCCCCTCTTGAAGAATCAACAACTTACGGGAATCGCTCCTCAAAAAAATTGTCCGAACCATTGATTTCAAAGTTTCAAATGATGTTTGTAGATTTGTTTAAGTCCGATGTCTTCAGTGAGATAGATTTTTGATGCCTTCACCCTGGTAGGGGTATAAAAGAAGTATCAGATGGGCTTTACGATGGCACGCGATTTCATACGGGAATACATAACCTATATGCAGACGGAGAAGGGTCTGTCAGCGAACTCACTAGGCGGTTACCGATGTGACTTAGAGAAACTTGAGCGCTGGGCGATAGCCTTGGGCTATGAACTGCAGCATCTAACCAGGAATGAAATTCAGGCATGGGTAAGGGGGCTGTCGCAGTCCGGATTGGCACCGACATCGGTAAGGCGTGCGACATCTGCAGTACGTAACTTTTATCGATTTTTGTTGCTTGATGGTCATCTGAAGATTGATCCGACTGCTAATGTAACAGTTCCACAAACCCCCACTCTACTCCCACGTTTTTTGACTCAGCAGGAAGTACAACGATTACTCGATGCGCCAGATCTTACCAATTGGCAAGGAATACGAGACCGCGCATTATTAGAATTCCTTTATGCAACAGGTCTGCGAGTATCCGAGCTTCTCGCGCTTACCTTAAACGCTATTGATATGGATCGCGGCGTGCTTATCTGCACAGGGAAAGGAAGCAAACAGCGTTATATCCCTATTGGACGCAGTGCTCTCTTTTGGCTTATTAAGTATACAGACACAAGTGAACTTACTAAACGCGTAAAGTCACGGCAGATATTTGTGAACGAAGCTGGTAAACCGTTAACACGTCAAAATGTGTGGGTGCTATTAAAGCAATATGCTAAGAATATTGGAATTGAGCAAGTGACCCCACATACTATACGTCACAGTTTTGCCACGCATCTTTTACAGCAAGGAGCCGACTCGCGTTCCGTACAATATTTGCTCGGACACAGTGATTTATCAACTACACAACTGTATATCCATCTTACCAACCATCGATTACGTTCAACTTACGATCGCTACCATCCGCGTGCAAACAAATAGTATAACTTTGCAACCGCATGCGTCTGATAATATATATTATGTCGGAAGCCACTTTTGAATCGAAAGTGGCACGTGAAACCACTACAGTAATAAATGACGTTGAAGAAGATTCACGGTAATAGTCTGGTTATACTCTTTGCGCTTGTCGCGCAGGTCGCAGCATTGCAGCATTAAGGCTAGACTCTCGTTTTGTCAAAAAGTAACTGCCTCCACGCTTTTATGTGGAGCTACCCATGTTGTCAGCTATAATCCATTTATGCTATATGAATGAAACCTCTCGACAATTCTTCAATTCATTACCGAAGAATTAAACTAGAAGCAGTTAATATTGACACATTCGGTAATGGGTACAAGATTAAATCTACCATTTATGGCAAAGGATCCAACTAGTAAAACACGACCATCAAGGAATGCATAAAGATGAATTCAATCAGAACTACGGAATTTGAAGTCAAAGATTTATCACTGGCGTCTGGCGGCAAACGGCGTATCGAATGGGCAGAACGTGAGATGCCTGTGTTGCGTCTGATACGCGAGAGGTTCACTCAGGAAAAACCGCTACAGGGAGTTAGATTGGTTGCCTGCGCGCATGTTACAACGGAGACAGCTAACCTTGTACGAACACTTCAGGAAGGCGGCGCTGAAACGGTTGTCATTGCGTCTAATCCGCTTTCAACGCAGGATGATGTGGCAGCTTCACTAGTTGCAGATTGGGGGGTGACTGTATACGCCGTCAAAGGAGAAAGCACGGACACCTACAATAGACATGTCCGCACGGCACTTGACAGTCACCCACAGGTAATTATTGACGACGGTTCCGATGTCGTTGCTACCCTGATTAAAGAGCGTCCTGGACAGAAAAGCGAGATTATCGGCACTACAGAGGAAACAACCACTGGAATCGTACGCTTACAAGCGATGGAACGCGGCGGAGTTCTCACCTTTCCCACGATGGCAGTTAATAATGCACAAACCAAACACTTTTTTGACAACAGATACGGTACGGGCCAATCAACAATCGACGGTATCATACGCGCAACTAATATCTTGATAGCTGGTAGAAATGTAGTAGTCATCGGATACGGATGGTGCGGCAAAGGCGTCGCGATGCGTGCGCGGGGCATGGGAGCCAATGTAATCGTCACAGAAATTAATCCGGTCAAAGCTATCGAAGCCATTATGGATGGTTTCCGTGTAATGCGTATAAGTGAAGCTGCTGCGCTCGGCGACATCTTCATTACTGTCACCGGAAATCGCCATGTAATCGACACACAACACTTTAAGGTGATGAAGGATGGAGCAATTGTTTGCAACAGCGGCCACTTTGACCTTGAGCTTAACCTCGGTGGGTTACGCGAACTGGCTGGCGATCCACCTGAGCAGATACGCCCATTCGTTGAAGAATACAGAATGCGTGGTGAGAAGCAGCAGAGGATTATCGTGCTTGGTGAAGGACGCCTGATAAATTTAGCAGCGGCTGAAGGCCACCCGGCGAGCGTGATGGATATGAGTTTTGCTAACCAAGCGCTTTCGGTCGAGTTCCTGGTAAAAAACCAAGGTAAGTTGACACCGGGAGTGCACATGTTACCTCAAGAGGTAGACACAGAAATAGCCGGATTAAAACTTCGCTCGCTTGGTGTCTCAATCGACGAATTATCAGCCGAACAGGTTGAATACATGTCAAGTTGGGAAACGGGAACATAATATTGTGCAACAGTTATAGGCGACAGATTAAAGGATTTCCTCAGGTAGCAGTGCGAGACAAAGTATAAAGGCCGATGGCTCCGAATATAACCAGCGGAGCCCACGCTGCGACGTAAGCGGGTAGTAGTCCATAAATACCAAGTTGTTGAAACCCACCTATTACTCCCCAGAGCAAAAGCATTATACCTACCGCTGCGACGAGTGCTGTAATGGCATTTCGCCTGCCGTAAATTAGCGCCAGCGGAACACCTATGCATAACATCACGAATGGCATCACGGGGTCTGAGCGCTTTCTCTCATAAGCCACAGAGGCTGAGGAAGTGGTCAATCCATGCTCCCCTCGCTGTTTAAGAGTTGTTATGTAACTGCTTAATTGTTTAGCGCTAAGCTGTGACGGCTTGTTAAGCGCAGGCTTAAAAACCTCGGTCGACTCGTTTATTAGAACTATGTCCGTTAACGGGAGCGATCCGCGAGCGTGAATTGAGTTCTCAGTTGTGACGAGAAGTTCTCTGGCACCTTGCAAGTTAATCCTCTTAGTTTGGACCAAAAATCCTTTAGTTGCGCTTAGAACACGTTTTAGATGTGTTCCTTCTTGGTCAAAGTCAAAAATGAGGAGAGAGATAAGTGTGTTCTCATGGTCATCATATTCATAGGAGTACAAACGCTTCATGTCAGAAGACGCTAACCATTGTCTACCGGTTGGAGTCACGATCTTCACAACCCCACCACGTAACTGTGCCCGCAACACATCCTGCCGTATATTAGCTTGTGGCATTAAACTTTCTTGGAGTAACCACATCCCCGTACTAACGGTCGCCGCACATAGCAGTCCCGGTAAAGCGAGCCTGTACAAACTTTGTCCAGCAGCCCACCACGCGACTGCTTCGCTGCGTCGCGCCATGAGAGCGTATGTTACCAAGACCGCGACAAGCAGGCTAACGGGAGCTAGTGATATGCCAGCCAGGGGAAGCAGAAAAAACAGGTAGTGCGCGACCAAAACGACCTTCGCCTGGGTCGCAGTGAGAAATCGCCCTAATTCTAGTACTGTAAAAACCATGAATATGCCGACGAGCGCGCTCAACGCCAGGGCAAAGCTTACAAATAATGATCGTAGTAACCCCCGATCAAGTAATCCCAGAATAAACGATGTGCGACTTCCCTTCTGATTCAATGCCACACCCTGTTCCCCGTCTGTCGCTTGTCTCACCCATATTTTTACTATCCCAAAGAGACTTCGATCGTTTGCCGCCAGTAAAATGATACTGCTCCCTAGTGTGAGCGTTATAGCGAGCCACGCACCAATAAAGGGTGGAACGATCCCGGCGCGCGCCATTTGCTCACCTGTTAATGAAACAAGGTAGTAGATAAAAAGCGCCGCGAGCGAGATTAAGACACCACTTGCGCGCCCGCCCCGACGTACACGCAAACCCAATCCCGCGCCGAGCAGGACGAAACACAAAGGTGAGACGGAGAGGGCTATCCGGCGGTGTATTTCAGTCGCCGCCTCATATTGTTGTTTACCTGTCGTGGAATCGGCGTGCGCTTCAAGCTCTGACAAACTCATCTCGTCTAGCTCTGACTTGCGTGCGCGTAGTCTTGTCAGCACCTGGCTGCGCCCTGTATCCAGTCGTACGCGCAGTTGGCTTGAACGGTCTGTAACGATCTGTTCGCCGGAAGATTTTCCAACATGTGGAACAGGCAGAGTCGTTGATACGGCATCGCTCAAAACGAGTTCGGATTGGTCACCCGATAAATCAATACGCCCCGATCGTGAGGTTATCAGACGCACCTGCCCGCTCGCCTCCTGTGAATAAATGAATACTCTTCCCCATTGTCCAAGAGTTTCGTCCCCGTCACGCACGTAGATAATTTTCCCTGGTATCTCAGTGTTGAAAGTGCGTAATTCCACTGGAGAATCTAATTTGTGTAACGCTGCGCGGAGCGTCGTTTCTCGCAGGGATCGCGCCGCCGCAGGCGCGATCTCCAGCCCACAGTAGAGCGTAAGCAGTGTAGCCGCTATCCCCAACAGCAGGAGGGGTAAGAGCGTCTGCCGCCCTCCGATGCCTGCCGCGCTGAGCGCGACGAGCTCGCTGTCGCTGCCCATCCGGCTGAAACCGATCATAGTTCCAGCTAAAGTTGCCATCGGCACGGTAAATATCAAGATACCTGGCACAAGGCTAAACGCAAGTTGAAGAGTCAAGTTGAGCGGAGCACGCGTTGAGCCGAGCAACTCCGCGAACCGATTCGCTTGTTGCGCGAGCAGCATGGCCGTGAGCAGCAGCAGCGTAAGACACATGTACGGCAGGATAGCCGCTACGATATATCTCTCCACCAGCCTTTTACTGAAATTCATAAAGATTGTGAGGAAAAGGAAGGGGGCGGTTGGTGTCCCCCCTGAAGGGACAAAGGCGATTAGGTGAAGGTCGCTTGCCCGCGCGGTTCGCGCTCCAGCGCACGCGCGATCAACACCTGAGTTACCTGCGCTAATTCCTGCCAGACAGCCACGCGGACGCTCCGGACAGCGCGGGAAAACTCTACCGGCCCAACCTTTTGGATAGCTCGCAATTGAGCGTATGCTTCGCCCGCTAAAGCAATGCCGGTGCCTCCCGCGCAAGCGCGGCAACGTAACCCGTTATCGCCGCTTAGATACACGTTTTCGCCATCTTCAAATCGTCGGCTGCACCCTGCGCAACCTCGCGAATTTGGTAAAAAGCCCGCTAGCCTCAATGTCCATACCTCAAAGTAACGTACCAACGCGGGTAGTGCCTCAGGAACCTCTGCAAGAGCTTCAGCACACGCTCTGACCATACGGAAAAGTTTATCGTTTGGCTCCTGCGGTGGCGTAAACTCCAAAACAAGTTCGCTTAGATACTCCATGGCGTGAACGATCTCAGTGCTTTGGGCTAAGCTAAAGTATGAACGCAGAATCTCTACTTGTTGTAGGCTAACCAGTTCGCGTCCTTCTTTCTCATAGTAGACAAGCGCGATTAAGGTGAACGGTTCCAAACTCGCCCCGAATTTACTTTTTAAACGTCGTGCCCCTCGTGCGACACCACGCACCACGCCCGTCTGTCTGGTTAAACATACAACAATCTTGTCTGCTTCAGCCAACTTGTAAGTGCGTAGCACGATTGCTTCAGTGTTGATTAACCCCATGCCGTTTGCTCGCAGACTTGTTTAACCTAGCTGTGCTAAACCATTGTTAAAAACAACCTTCTATAATTTCAGACCGGTCACCTTGGGAAGACGTAGAGTACCCACGCAAGTGCTAAACCCACTCCGACAAATTCGACAAATACTTTCGCTCCGTAGCGCACACGCTCTTGCACCGTCTCACGGCTGACTATCCCAAAGACAGTGGCGACAAGCAAAGCAAACAATGTCATTACCAGAAAATGTGTCACTGCTTTCTCCCCTTTCCGATGTCGAAGGCGTCAAGCATGGCTAAGAAATTTAGCAATCCCGCAACCATCAAAAAGGTGTTGCCATATTCAAAAGTCGCTCGTTCGGCATACTCCGTGAAACCTGCACCCAATATCCAGCTAATGATGTAAAGCGCACCCGCTCCCAAATTGAAAAAGCCGAACACCTGTGATAGTGGCCCATTACTTGTCTCGAAAATATTAAACAGGTGTCCGCCAAGTGCCAGCCCTGCGGCGAACATCGTCCAGACAGCTACACCAAGCAGTAGCCCTTGCAGCGGGCGCTTCTGCCAAATGTGTCCTGCCCCAGGCACCAGCCATGCTAAGCAGCCCATCGCCCAGGCGCTCGTTGGAGTCTTTGCCACCCCCCCCGTTTTCAGCCCTACTTTTACATCCGCCAAGATTAATCCTCCTTCGCTCGTTGCTCTAAGTTTACTGTGCCCTGCGCAATGCTCGGCCCGTGTAGCCTGTGCGCGTTGCGACCTGATAGCCCCCAGGCACGACAAGCACGCGGAGAGCACGCCACTCGCCCGCCTGTGCGCGTACTTTCGGTTTGTAAGTGACAATGTACTGCGTACGTAGTTCTTCGGCGATGGCCGTATAGGCGGGCAGCAAATCCTCTTTTTCAATCGGGAGGAAAATCCGCCCGCCGGTCGTTTCGGCGATTTGTTCCAGTAGCTTTTCGGCAGCGTTGATCGTTCCGAGATATTGCGTCACTAAGTGCCGTGCATAACCTCCGGCCAGCAAGCGACTGAGTCGCCCGCCCATCTGCCCCTCCACTACGGCACGCAAGCTGGCCGTCAAACTTACAACGTAGACGCTTGCTTCAACTCTTCGCACAGCCCCTAGCGCGTCATTGAAACTGGCGTGTTTGTGCTCGGCCGTATCGATGCCATCTGTCAGCAGGATGATGATCCGGCGGCCTTCCACCTTGCGTAACTGATCTTCGGCTGCTAGATACAATCCATCGTGGAAAGTCGTGCGCTCGCCTGGATGATACTTCCAGTCCAGCGCATGCCCTATCTTCTCCGCTTCGCTCGCTCCGATCCAGTCCTGCAATAGCTCGACCCGATCAGCAAACTGCATCACGCAGACGCGATCCTCCTTGCCCAAATTGCTCGCGAAGTTTTTCGCGGCGCTTCGTATAAATCGCATTTGACTAAAGACGCTACCAGAAGCGTCGAGCAGTAGAACGATGTTGGCGGCAACGCGCCGTTGGTTGAAACTCAGCACTTCATGACGTATACCGTTATCGTAGATCAAAAAATCTTCTGCCACCAATCCCGGCACTGGTCGCCCCGCCGCGTTGCGTACGGAGACGGGCAGCACTACTTCTTCCGTCTCCACGCGCACAACCGCTTCATCCTCCTTCTGGCTCGCTTTATTGATCGTCTCAGGTGTGCCGCGCCGCCCGCTCTGCCCACACATCGTACCGCTAAAAAATAGCGCATAGCTAAGGAGCAGGCACAAAGCCATCGCTACCCATCTCCTCATTAAATTCTCTTGCGATCTTCCCATTAGACTCGTAACAAAAACTCAGTGACGTTATCGGACGCTGTGGCAGCGACTGGGCTTCGAATTCATAAATTGAACTACGCTCTGCAAAGGTAGTAGTCTCTTGATTCAGTAGAGCAAGAAAGCGGTGCGTGCCTCTCGAAACCGCTCCACACCGTTCTGCCATGAAGCTTCGATGCTGTCTAAACTATCGCCACGCTCAAGCGCATCACGCAGCTTGTTTGTACCGGCGATAATGTCAAATGGGTTACGGTCAAAAACATACTCGTATGGCGGTTCCTTCCAACGGAAATGGTCCGTGTACAGATCGCGCGCAATTTTAATCAGGGCTACGCCGACAATCACCGACTCGAATTGGCGACGGTTTATGACATGAAGCTGCACGCCGCCGCACGAACGATGCGCGTGTTTTTGAAAAGTCGGTTGAAAGTTGCATGCGCGGAAAGTGACGCCCGCGAAACCGATTTGGTGAAGTTGTCGAGCGTACTCCGCTGCCTCTATATACGGTGCGCCTACAAGCTCAAATGGCCGGGTCGTTCCGCGGCCCTCCGACATTTGCGTGCCTTCGATGTGGACTGTGCCCGGAAATACAATCGCCGCTTCCAGCGTCGGCATGTTTGGCGATGGCATCACCCACGGTGCATCTGTTTCGTCAAACCATAGATGGCGCGCCCATCCCTCCATCACCACCACTTCAAGGTCGCAATTTATCTCCCAGTGTTCGTTGAACA
>JACCTF010000569.1 GCA_013812565.1 Pyrinomonadaceae bacterium
ATCTTCCTCCGCCTGTCATTGCACCCACGGTTGAGCCGCCGCGGCCCGCGCCTTCGGCAAGCGATTCTTACAGTCGCGGCGTTCAGTTATGGTCACAGAATCGGACAGCCGCCGTCGCCGAGTTTCGCCAAGCAGCAACGAGCGGCAATCCGGACGCGTATTACTACTTGGGCTTGAGCATCGCCGAAGGGCGTGACCCGCAAACTTTGAATCGCTCAGAGCTTCTCTCGGCGCTTGAATACTTCCAACGTGCGCGTGGCGGAAGGTTCGGCGCGTCGGCCCGCCGTTACGAAGAGCAACTCGGCAATGAAGTTGATCGACGGCGAGGCGGGCGCTAAGCTTCCGTGTTCGTTCGTAGTTGTACATTTAACCCTTATCAATGACGTCTATCATGCCTGCTCTCATAATTAAACGCCCCGGTTGTGCGCCCGAAGATTTTCCGCTCGGGCGTCTGCGCATCACTATTGGTCGGTCGGCGCGCAATGATTTGTGCATCCCCGATCCGTTCGCTTCACGCGTGCACGCCGAGGTGCGCCGGGAAGGCGATCAATACTCTCTGTACGACCTCGATTCAGCTAACGGCACGTTTTGCGACAACGCCAAGGTTGAAGGTTTCGTCGCGCTTGTTCCTGGCAGACGCATCCAGATCGGCGAAACAACAATCGAATTCAGCAGCGGCACGAACACCCAGGACGCTATGGCAACCATGATCGCCGACGCCCCCGCGCGGCTGCCCGAGGCAGTGATCCACGCCGATTCAACCAACCGCACGACCTCCGGACTACTGGAAGCGATTGAGGGCGTACGCACGCAAAGCGACCGCAGCGCGCTGCCGCGAACCGTTGAACACAGCGATCTTCTTGCCTTGATCAGCAAAGTAAGCGTCACGCTGCTGGCTTCCGCCTCGCTCGATGAAACGCTGCGACAAGTCGCCGCGCTTGTTTTCGATGCTGTACCCGCGGACCGCTGCCTGATCATGTTGCGTGATAAAGATGGTGAACAGCCGGGGACGCTTCAGATGCGAGTCAGCAGCCAGCGCGAGCGCACCCGAAGTGATGCAGGCAATGTTCGCATTAGTCGCACGATCATCGAAGAAGTGGTTGAGCGAGGCGATTCGGTGCTGACCTCCGACGCGCAACACGACCCGCGCTTTATGAGCGGCACGATGGCGATTGACGGAATTCGTTCGGTGCTTGCCGTTCCCTTGAGCGTCGGCAGTCAAGTGATCGGCATGATCTACGCCGATTCGCCGCTGGCCGAAGTGAAGTTCACACGGGAGCATTTAGATGTTCTGCGGATGCTGGCTTCGGTGGCGGCGATCCGTGTCGAGAACGCGCGCCTGGCTGAGGAGCAGCGCGACCGCGAGCGGTTCGAGCAGGAGCTACAACTGGCCCGCGAAATTCAGCAGCGCTTTCAACCCACCGCGCCGCCCGTCGTGCCGGGCTACGACATGCTCGGCATCAGCTTTCCCTGCTACGAGATTGGCGGCGATTACTATGATTTCATCGCGCGTGATGACGGGCGCACGGTGATCGCGCTCGGCGATGTTTCAGGCAAAGGCACATCCGCAGCGTTGTTGATGTCATCGCTGCACGCCGCGGTTCATGCACAGGCATCGTCACATCAGTCGATAGTGGAAACCATTGAAGCCGTCAACCGCTACCTGGCTGAGACCATTCCGGCTAATCGCTTTGTCACGCTCTTCTATGCCGAACTCGACCCCGTGACCGGCGCGCTCGCGTTTCTCAATGCCGGACATAATCCGCCATTGATCGTTCATGCAGCGGGCACCGTGGAGCAACTTGCCGCCGGAGGTATTCCGCTCGGCATCCAGCCGGATGCCCGGTTTCGCGCCGGTCAGACGCAGCTTCAGCCCGGCGACGCGCTTGTCATCTACTCTGATGGTGTGTCGGAAACCGCTAACCGGCAGGGCGAGGAGTTCGGCTGGGCACGGCTTCAGGAAGTCGTTGCGCGCAACCTTGACGCTTCGGCCGCATCTTTACGCGACCGCATTGAAGCGGCGCTCACTAAATTCGCTGGCGGCACGCCCGCCGCAGACGATGTGACACTCGTAATCGTCAAGCGCAACAAGTAACAGAACGAAGGAAGCCGGAGGAAGTATGAAGCGATCTCTAATCTTGTGGGGCGTGGTTCTGCTAACGCTCGTGCCCGCCCAAGAAGCACAATCACAGTGGCGCAACGGAAACCTCGCCCTTCGCACCAACGGCAACAGTTTTCAATCGGGCGACAGGCTTAAAGTCGAGGTGCTCGCTTTAGAGACGATCAACGAGCCGTTTTTCACTCAGGTGAGCTACAGATTCGCGGAGACGGTTCGAGAGAAAGATAAAGACGGGCACGAGACTACGAAGCAGGAAGAACGCACCAGCACCCGGCCGACTGGCCCGGTGCTGGAGAGCCTGGACCAGTTTCGCTTGCTCTCAGTTGATGACACGTTCCACTTCGGCGAAGCGAGTCCTGCCGGTCGTTACACGATTGAAGTAGGAGTCTTTCGCGGCTACACGAAAGAGCGCCTGGCGACGCTTCGCTCCTGCGTCGTTTATCAAAATGGGGAGCGCCCGACCGACGCTTGTCCCCTTCACCTGCGCAGCCTTAAACGCGCCAACTCAGAGGAGTGGCTGATCTTCGACGGCAATTTTTCCGTGAATGGTCGCTACAGCGCAACGTTGCTCAGCGGCACTAAGGTGATCAAATATCTCGAAGGAAATATCGGCACGAGTGGATCGCATGAGATTACCATCGCATCTCATTTGTTAACCGGCGTGGCTGGCAAAACCTACGACATTCTGCTGCACGATCATTCGTCCAACCGCTCATCGACCCTTTCGCGAGTAACCATTCCGGCTGCTCCCTGATCACGGCAGTAGACAAGCGTTGAGGGGATGTCATTGGGTGTCAAGTTTATATTTCATCTGCCGACTGTTGAAACCGGGGGCTGCCTATTGCTTTCCATATTTTCTCTGTGCAACCTCTGTGTTCCTCTGTGGTGAATTGCCGCCCGCCTCACACTCAAGTAAGCGGTATTTCAGACTTTAGCTACTTTTGGCGCTGCTCATCATTAACCCACTGATCGACGCTACGGCTAATTCGTTGAGCTGTTTTCTCTCCAACGCCGTCAACCATTTCCAAGCCGCCGCCCGCGATGAACTGCGCGAGATTATCAAGCGACGAGATGCTGAAACGCTGATAGAGTTCCGCCGCGGTCTTCATTCCGATGCCGTCAACCTTTAACAAGTCGAGCACGGTTGGAGGCGTTTCTGCAATGAGCTTCTCCCATGCCTCGAACGTGCCGCGCTCTAACATTTCCAGAGTCTTGCCGCTGATCGCTTTCCCAATTCCGGGCAGCGCTTGAAGACCTTTTACGCCTTCTTCCGCAGCAATGTCGCGAAGCTCTGTGGGCCACTCGCGGATAATCTCAGCCGCGTTGCGGTAGGAGCGGATGCGGTAGAATTCATCCCTGCGAATCTCCATCATCTGCGCAAGTTGTTCGAAGCGCTTGGCGATTTCTTCGTTGTTCATAAACTTTCCAATGATGAACGGTGAAGTACCAACGAACCAAACTTTTCGTTCATCGTTCTGCGTTCCAATTTCATTGTTTTCCTATGATACTCTAAATCTTCTGCCGCAAAATCTTATCCATTAAGGAACAAAGATGAAACCGAAAAAACTTTTATGCTCCCTTCTCGCAGCACTGTTTGCAGTGACAACTTTATATACTCCGCTGCACGCCGACGAAGGCATGTGGCCTTTTAACATTGTGCCGCGCGCAGAGATCAAACGCCGTTACGGCTTTGACCTGTCCGATGCTTGGCTGCGCAAAGTGCAACTCGCTTCGGTGCGCTTCAACAACGGCGGCTCCGGCTCGTTCGTCTCCCCTGATGGCCTTGTCCTCACCAATCATCACATCGCGGCAGACACGCTCCAGAAGTTGAGCGCGCCACAAAAGGATTTAGTGAAGGAAGGCTTTTATGCCCGCACACGCGCCGAGGAGTTGAAAGCACCGGACCTTGAACTCAATGTCCTGGTGAGTCTGGAAGACGTGACAAATCGAGTTAACGGTGCCATGAAACCGGGCGCGTCTGCCGCCGAAGCACAAGCGGCGCGTGCGGCTGCGATTTCCGTCATTGAAGAGGAATCGCAGAAAGCAACCAATCTACGCAGCGATGTTGTCACGCTCTACCAAGGCGGCCAGTACAACCTCTACCGCTACAAAAAATACACAGATGTGCGTCTCGTCTTCGCGCCCGAACTGGGAATCGCTTTCTTCGGCGGCGATCCCGACAATTTCATGTACCCGCGTTACTGTCTCGACATGGCGCTCTTCCGCGTCTACGAAAACAACCAACCCGCCCGCATTGAAAACCACTTCAAGTGGGCCAAGACAGGTGCAAAAGAAGGCGATCTCGTCTTCGTCTCTGGTCATCCCGGCACCACGCAACGTCTGAACACGATGGCGCACCTCGAGTATTTTCGTGACACCGGTTACCCGTTGCTGCTGCGCTATCTCGAACGGCAGCACGCCTTGTTGAAAAACTACAGCCAGCAAGGCGTGGAACAAGCCCGGCGCGCGCAGGAAGAACTGTTCAGCATCGAGAATGCCCTCAAATCCTTTCGCGGCCAGTATGCGGGTCTTCGCGACAAATCCTTAATTGGGAAGAAGCAGCAAGCCGAGGATCGTCTGCGGGCGAGCATCCTGGCTGATCAGCAGAAGCAGAAAGAGTACGGCGCTGCGTGGGATCAAATCGCCCAAGCCCGGAAAGGCTTGTCCGCTTACGAGCGCGACCGCCGGTTTCTTGAAAGCGCATGGGGATTCAACTCAACGCTTTTCAACACCGCGCGTTCGCTAGTGCGTCTTGCTGCGGAGAACGAGCGCCCAAACGCCGAGCGTCTTCCTGAATACACAGACGCCCGCCGCGCTTCACTCGAACTGCAGCTTTATTCACCCGCGCCCATCTACGAAGAGTTCGAGCGCATGAAACTCGCTGACTCGCTTCGCTTTATGCGTGGCGAATACGGCGCGAACCATCCGCTGGTCGAGCGCGTGCTAAACGGCAAACCTCCGGAAGAGCGCGCCGCCGAACTCATCGCCAGCACGCGTCTCAAAGATGTTTCTTACCGTAAAGAGCTTGCCGCGGGTGGTCGCCGTGGCATCGAGCAGTCAACCGATCCCATGATCGTTCTCGCCCGCGCGGTTGATGAAGAAGCGCGCAAAGTGCGTAAGCGCTATGAAGAAGAAGTCACGAGCGTCGAGCGCGGCGCTTACGCCAAGATCGCCCGCGCTCTGTTTGCCACCGAAGGCACCAAGCTCTACCCGGACGCGACCTTCACGCTCCGCCTCTCATACGGAGCCGTCCGCGGTTATGAGGAGAACGGCAAACAGGTAACACCATTCACACGCTTTGCGGGACTCTTCGAGCGCGCCGCACAGCACGGCAATCAACCGCCATATCAGTTGCCCGCCCGCTGGACGGCAAAGAAGGAGGCGCTCAATCTTCGAACGCCTTTCAACTTTGTCTCCACCGCCGACATCATCGGTGGAAACTCCGGCTCGCCCGTCATCAACCGGGACGGCGAACTCGTCGGCTTGATCTTCGACGGCAACATTCAATCGCTTGTCGGCAACTTCATCTTCGATGAAACGCAGAACCGCTCGATCTCCGTCGACTCGCGCGGCATGATCGAAGCCCTA
>JACCTF010000570.1 GCA_013812565.1 Pyrinomonadaceae bacterium
CCGTACAGGCTAGTGCTCAATCGCAAAAGTCTTGAGTTCGAGATTGTTGAGGAGCGCAGCTACATCGTCGGCATAATCTTTGACAGTGTAGCTCGCAGCCGTCGGCCCTTTGGAGTCACCGAAGCCGCGCAAGTCAAGCGCAATACATGTGTAATCACAGGCGAACGACATCCGGCTATCCATTATGTAACGACCATTCCGGGACTTGGTGAGCATGGAAGCGAACTCGCCTCACGCGGTGACTGACATCTCTGACAGAGCAGGGAATCCCGCCGCCTGAAAATCGAAGCTTGTCGAACTCGCGACTTACAAGTATCAACATGGATCAAGTCGTTTCACAGGCATTGACTGCTTACGTGAAAATAACAGGGACACGGCGCACAGAGCCGATAGCAGGCGGGGCAACACGGGTAACGCGGAATAATCTGCTGACCTCGCCGACAACTACGTGACGCGCAGCGTAGATCATTCACCAATGAAGTAAGCTCTGAGTGCAGACACATTGACGAAGAGCGGACGACCACGTTCATAGCGCACCAGTCCACGTTGGCGGAGCCTCCCCATCGTCAGCGTGACATGAGGGCGACTCATCGCTGCCATCTGGGCTAATTCATCATGACTCACGGGCAGCGAAACCTCCCCGGTCGGCTCGTCGCGCATGCCGCCGCGCGTGGCGGCGAGATGGAGCAGCAAGCGTCCCAAGCGTTCTTCGGCACCTCTGTGCGCAAGAATCGCGAGGCGACTTTCCGCATCGGCGAGCCGGATGCAGAAGGTAAACAAAAAGGCCGCTATCACATCGCGCTCAGTTTGTAAGTATTCCATAAAATCAGCGAGGTTAATTTCAACCGCTTCGCTCGGAGTGGCAGTGCGGGCGAACGACCCACGCAGCTTGTAGCGTCCGCAGAAGCATAGCTCGCCGAACGGCTCACCGACCTCGATCATGCGCAGCACGACCTCACGACCTTCCATATCGCTAATCACCACTGCCACTTGACCGCTTTGTAGAAAGTAGAGACGATCCTGCTGGTCGTCCGGCTGCCATACATCTGCACCACTCCGGTAACGCTTGATGCGACCCAAAGAACCATCGCGTGGCAGATGCTCTACTGTGAGTCCCGTCAAAGTCTGGCAGTTCTGATGTTCACCTTCAGGGAACTCTAATGGATATTTTTTCTTGCTCATAATAGTTGCTTAAAATCTAAAGCCCAGCCTTGTCATCTGCGGTTCGCTAGGTTGCAGTGCCTAACGTTCTTTTAGCGAGGATTGCTATGCCCCGACATATATCAAGTTCACCACAGGCGAGAGTTTGGAAGTAACAATATACCAAGCAGTCGATGTAAGCAGGCTTACAAAGAGAACAGACAAGGAAATGCTATAAACGTTTATTAGAGATGGCGCAAGTTGCAAAGTGCCACCACTATTTTGGAGAGCGACTCTTCAGCGATTGCGGTTGAGAAATCGTACTTCAGTGTGTGCAGGAAGTGCATGCCCTTCCGAGTTCCGTGGAGCGTCTATGCCGTTTGGTAGAAGAATCAAAATAGAAGATTTCGAGGGGGCAGCTTTACCACACTTGAAAGATCTTTACCGAACGGCCGCACGCCTGACGGCGGATCGCACCGAAGGAGAAGACTTAGTGCAGGAAGTTTACCTGCAAGCTTGGAAGTCGTTTCATCGCTTTGAAATTGGCACTAACTGCCGAGCGTGGTTATTTAAGATAATGTTCAATAAGTTCAAGCACTACCGTCGCAAGCGGTTTAAGTTGATTGGAGACAGTGAGAAGACGCTCGAATCATTGACTTACGAGCCACCCGTTCCCGAACATCTCAGTGATGAAGATATTCTGATGGCGCTCGGGAAAATTCCCGAACAGTACCGCGAAACGATCCTGCTCGCAGACGTTGAGGAATTTTCTTACAAGGAAGCGGCCTTTATCCTCAAGGTTCCCGTCGGAACGGTGATGTCGCGGTTGAGTCGCGGAAGGCGGTTGCTGAGAGTCGCGTTGGCTGAGACGGCGGAATCTTACGGAATCAAAAACGTACAAAAGGGAGCAGATCAGGGGTGATTAAATCTTGAGACGCTATTTTTGCGAAAGGGTGCAAAGATGATTGCCCAACACTGAAACCATAAACCTGTAAACTGCTCGGTTGTTTGCTCTCATAGCTCGCAGAATGCCGTTGGGTTGTAGAAGAAGGCGCGTTGAAAGCTCAGCGCGCCTTTTCAATGAAGTTATGTTTGTGGGAATAAAAACGGGTGATCTGGGATTTACCTATAGTAGAGAGTGAGACGGATTGCGCAATAACTCACTTGGAGTACGCGACGCCTGACAACACGACTGAAAAAAGAGATTCTGGATGCGCTCCGTTGTTTATCTCACGACGAACAAGAAGTGATCATGCTGATGGATGTTGAAGAACTGACTTACAAGGAAGTGGCTGATGCGTTGGGCATTTCAGTAAACCTCGTGATGGCGCGACTCTTACGTGCGCGAAAGACTTTGCGTACAGAACTCGCTGCTTATATAAACAAGCGCGAAGACAGCCGCGACGAAGAACGTACGAGGAATCTTTTGCCTTTCGCCAGCAGAGCAAGGGGGTGAGCGAATGCAATGTCATGATCCACGCAGGATCGCGGATTCATATCTGGGTGATGAGTTATTGGTTGAAACAAACCACGAAGTAATCGCTCATCTCGAAAGTTGCCCGTCGTGTCGGGGCGAGCTTGCCGCACGCCGAGACTTGCGGGTCAAGCTGCGCCAGGCGATTCTGAATGCGCCGGAATTGCAGATGCGCCCTGAATTTGCCGCAAAACTTCGCGTTCAATTGCAAGCCCATGCTGAAAGAAAAAACCTTTTCGGCATGTTCAATGGACGTGCTGTCTGGTTGGCTGCAGCGGCGTGTCTGGTGATCGCCGGGGCCTTCGCTTTGCGAGTAGTCCAGAACAGACGCACCCTGACAACCGCCTCGCAAAAGATTGCTGATGTTCGGCGGGGGAATTCAACGAAAAAGGAATCATCACCGCCATTCGGGATTGATACAGGCGTGGCATCGCGCGCGGTGCTGTTTGGGGTAAGCGAAACAGCCGCAGGCGATCATCAAAACTGTGCGGTTAAGTTCCGCTTGGAGCAACAACCAATTGATATAAAAACTGCCGGGAGAGAGTATGACCCTGCGTACATCGGTTTGACGAATGCCGCCCTGCAAGGAGTAAGGGAACTTGCCGATCAGGTGACGTTTGTTGAAGCGCATTCATGTGTGTTCGAAACCCGAAGATTCGGGCACATCATTCTCAAACATCAGGGACGACTTGTCTCCGTGCTGGTCACTGCGCTCGACCGTTCCAGCGACTTGTCCGCTGAATCAACCGAATCTTCAAAGAATGTTGATCAGATTGTTACCGCTTGCCCGTCGGTTGGGGGTTACCAAATCTCATGTTTCAAAACAAACAGCCACGCCGTCTTTGTCATCTCAGATATTCCTGAAAGAGGAAATTCAGCAATCGCCCGCGCGCTGGCTGCTCCGGTTTATGAACATCTCGCCCGAACGGAGAGACACGCATGAGATGCAAGAATTCATTCACAGACATGAAAGCCGAGTTAATAACAAAGCCTGATCTCAGGACACAAGGCCGGATTGAGTTGTAAATGAAGATTCGTTTATTAACGCAAGAGAGAACGGGATTGTTGTCTAAATCATTACCAATCTGAAAAGGAGTTACTAATGAACCATCGAACTTTAATAGCATCCGCTGTGGCGATAATCATTGCAGCTTTTGTCATCACGGCTTTTGGTTGGTCGTCATGGGCCGGAGCCGTGCAGCGACGTGCGCAACGCAATGTTGCAAAAGCAACTGCACAGCCGGACGCTTCCGCCGCGCAGTCAATTCAGTCCGAAGAGGTCGCGATTAACGGTGATACCAATCCAAACCAAGCGAAGGGATTAACGATAACCGACAAGGTTGTAAAGACTGACGCCGAGTGGCGCAAGCAACTCACACCGGAGCAGTACCGCGTCACAAGAAAGAAGGGCACGGAACGAGCATTTACGGGCAAGTACCACGACTCGAAAGAGAAGGGTGTGTATCATTGTGTGGCGTGTGACAACGCTTTGTTTAGCAGCGATGCGAAGTTTGATTCCGGGACGGGCTGGCCGAGCTTCTGGCAACCGATCTCGAAAGAAAGTGTCAGCGAAGAGACGGATCGAAGCCACGGGATGGCGCGCACGGAGGTTGTATGCAGTCGCTGCGGCGCGCACCTCGGCCATGTCTTTGATGACGGACCGAAACCAACGGGCCTTCGTTACTGCATGAACTCGGTGGCGCTCAGACTCGAAAAGAAGCAATGAAAGTCACACCAGCCGCTGCTCGTGCCGCCGATCTACCGAACCGAGATTGCCGCTCGTTCTATCTACTGGGCAGCGCATCACGACAGCCGGGAACTGTGTGTCGGCTACTCGACGGCCGTGGCACTGTTGGGTAATAAGATCGCGCCCGGTCTTTCCTTGAGGAGCAAGAAAACAAGGTATGCAAGTGAGTAACCGCCGCT
>JACCTF010000677.1 GCA_013812565.1 Pyrinomonadaceae bacterium
TGACGCTATGACTGCCGTATCTGTTCTCTTTCATCGTGCTGCACTTCTAACATTCCTAGAAGTGTGTAGCAACTGAAAGTCTTGCACTGAAAGTGCATAGCTTTGACTAGCGGCTTGGGACAGTAAAAGTTGATAAGGCATTAGTAAAGACATAAACCGATTCGGCTTTTTACTTTTGAGCTTTGGTTTATCAACATACACTTCATGCCGACTCACTAGCAAAGCGGCAAAATTCCACGATTCGATTCTCCGCCCAGAAACGATCTTCGCCCTTCGCGGCTCGCGCAACGAATCCGACATGTCCGCCGTGCGGCGGTGCCAAAAACAGAATGTGCGAGTTCTCTGCAATCGAGGAACAAAGAAAGCTGCTGAAAGGGACGAACGGATCATCCTGCGCATGAATGATCAATGTCGGCCTTTCAATGTGTTGGACAAACTGTAGAGCGCTGGCGCGTGCGTAGTAATCATCGGCGTCTCGGTAACCGCCGTGCCTGGCCGTATAGCGATTATCGAAGTCGCGAATCGAGCGCACACGGTGAAGGTCGCTGATGTCGTAAACGTCAGGGTATAGCTGCTGTTTATGCCGCATACGGCGTTGCAGACTACGCAAGAATCTTCTTTGGTACACCCAATTGGAGCGGCGCGCGATCTGGTCGGCGCAGGCTCGTAGATCAATCGATGGTGAAATGGCACAGAGACCGACAACTGACTCAGGCATCTCTGCTCCGCGCTCTCCGGCTAACTTTAAGATAAGCTGACCGCCCATTGAATAACCGGCGAGCAAGATGCGCCGCAAACCGTCTTGTTCGGTGAGTTCATGGATTACTGCTTCAAGATCACTTGTCATCCCGCTGTTGTAGAGCGTCGGGGTGAGATGCTCTGTGCCTCCGCAGTTGCGCATGTTGAGGCGCAAAACGTTGAAGCCTGCTTGGTATGCTTTGTGCGCTGTGCTCAGCACGTAGACGGAGATGCTTGAACCTTCAAGACCGTGGAGCAAGATGATTGTCGGGTGCTGTTGGCGGTCGGGCTGCCACCGGCAGTGAGCGAGCATAGAAACATCGGGTTCAACTCGGAACAGGCGCGCTTCGTCCATACGATGCGCCCGCAAGTTGAAGCGGCGCGGCCAACCGTAGCCCGCCACCGTTTGGGCATGACCGCTCTTCAACAGCGGATGCGGACGAAAAGGCTTGGCGGCGAAAAGGCGCGCGATCTCGTGGATTCTTGTACGCGCATCCTCCGGCCCGGACGTAGATATTTGCGATTTTAGATTTGCGATTTGCGATTGAAGAACAGGCATGTGGTTATTTTATAGCAATCGGAAATCGGCAATCAAAAGTTGAGGATTTCATCGGTGCTTGCGGGCAATTCTTTCATAATTATTACGAAGCGGAATCGAGGGCCAGGCGATTTGCTCGGTCGCATCTATCGATGCGAACAAGGGTTTAGAGGCACGAAGAAGCGCGGCTGCGTCGAGCCAGTCGAGCGTTGCGGCCTCTTCAAGATGCGTTTGCGCGCGGAGGTAAAGCTTGCCGGCTTGATATGGACGATTCTTCAGGCGGTGGATGTGTGCTCCGGCGAGCATGATCAAACCTTGCGCGGCGCGCCGCTCCGGCCCGTCATCCAGACGCATCCACAACGATTCCCAATCTTCGTGTGCGGCGTAGTATTCGCCCATGTGGAAAAGATCAATGCCGGTGACAAAGCCAAGCCGAAGGTGCGTGTATCTAGCGGGGAGCGTCGCTCCGGCGAGCATCCGGCGCGGAGTATCGCGGCTGGTCAAATAGTTATGCCAAACGATCTGCCATCCAGCGGTTGAAAGAAATTGCGCGAGCACCGCGCCCTGTTCATATTTAACACCCGCGGCGGCAACTTCGCCTCGTTCTTCTATCGTCGCACACGTGCGCGCGACAGTGTGTGGCGGCACGGGTGTTGATGTGACGAGCGTTACCAAACCGCGTACACGCGCGAGCAGCGTACACGCATGCCAATCAAGAAAATGAAGTTCTTCAATCGATTCAAGAAAGAAAATAGCCGACTCCGTCGCGACAGACGCACGCGCAGCCTGCTCGCTCACGAGTGATTTACATAACTCACGAAGCATCTTTTAAAAGTGATGGGTAACGCGGGATGAGTATAGAAATAAAGATAGCGGTGCAGTCTGTTTTCGAGATGTGTGGCAGGCATATACCAGCCGCGAGACGAGGTGCCCGCACACTGTTGAGATGTTGTTGCCGACAGCTAAGAGATCAAGCAAACAGACTCTTCCTTCCTACTTATCACTCATCACGCATTACTATTACCTTGAGAGTTACATCCGCATTGGCTCGTTCGAGGGCGGATCACCGGCTGGCATTGGGGTGTCGGGTTCGCGCACCGGAGCAGGTGGCGATGGCTCTCTGCCCGGCGGCAACGGTAGCGGTTCCGGGTCGGGTTTCACAGGATCATGCGGTTGAATTGGCGGTAGGGGTTGATCGCCCGGCTGCGTCGGAGCAGCGTTTAAGTTATGGCTCATCAAGAAAAGTCCTTTGCTAAAAGTGTTTGAAGGATCATGCGGGAGCAGGTAATCAACGTCAAGCGCCCGGAGAGCAAGTTCGCTCAAGTCAGAACAGACGACATAGTGGAGTACGGGGTTGAGTACGATGCGCCGTTTTATCGCTTCTTGATTTCGGTCACAACCACAACGTTCGCTGCGTCCTCAAGTGTAAAATCCACTCTATCACCCGGCTCAATGGAATCAAGCAGCCGTGTGTCTCTGACGTGGAAATCCATCGTCATCGCATCCATGGAGTCTTTGATCGCTTCATGGTTAATCTTAACAATTCCCTTTCCTCGATCAACGGCTTCCACAACGCCTATGCTGCGATGGGTTTTGAATGTGACTCCGGTTGGCGGTGACGCCGCCTGTTTCTGCCCGCACGCGGCGACGCACAACAGCAACGCAATGGTAAGATAAAGCTGCGCTGGAATGCAGGGCTGCAATTTAGCTTGCACTTCTTGGTCCTCCTTATGAAGGTCTTTCAATGCGAATCAAGGGTAGAACGTGACAGACTAACGAAGAGTTGTAGAATCGTTGTATGCAACTACAACTCATCGAACTCTACCTGTTAGTCTGCCGCCTTTACGATACGCAACCCGTTTTGAAACAGCAACGCCTGAGTAACTTCAAGCCTGAGTGTAGTGACGAGGAACTGGTCACGATGTACTTGTTCGGTCATCTACACGGTTGTTTTTCGATGCGTCAGGTTTACGATCATATCCACCATCAGTGGCGCGAGTGGTTTCCAAACTTGCCGTCATACCAGGCTTTTAATCATCGCCTGAATTCGCTCGCCCCGACCTTTGAGCTACTCATTGATGGCCTTTTACAACAAGCGAACACACAACTTTCCGGTGCCGGTGATCGCGTGATTGACAGCTTACCCGTCCATTTGGCGCGTGGCTCACGCTCAACTCAGGCGGCGGTAGCGCGTGAGATTGCCGATAAGACCTTCTGCGCCAGCAAAAACTTGTGGTATCACGGCGTGAAAATTCATATGCAAGCGGTGCGGCGCCAGAAACTGCTGCCGGTGCCCGAACGCATCTACGTGACCGAAGCCTCGTGTCATGACCTCGCGGCTTTGCGCCAGATGAATCTCGCGCTGGGAAACTGTGCCCTGTTTGCCGATAAAGCATATGCGTGCGCCGAGACGAAGGCTGCGTTCGACAAACAAGGGACGGCGCTGGCCACACCCACGAAGAAGGAGAAGCATCAACCCGTTGAACGAACTGATTCCCTGTGGTCAAGATTCGTCTCTTCGATGAGGCAACCCGTCGAGTCGCTGTTTAACTGGATCATCGAGAAGACCGGAATCCAGAACGCTTCCAAGG
>JACCTF010000684.1 GCA_013812565.1 Pyrinomonadaceae bacterium
GATATGCACCGGGACCGGACTCAAGCTCGCTAACTCCCCGATTAATTTGCGACCGTCTTTCATGTACGTGTAATTCGGCTCGTCGTAGCCGAAGTAAGACCAGATCGGTTTGAGCGGGCCTGTGCGGGCACCGGCGTTGACGCGGATCGTGACGGGAGCGGCCGCTTGCGACTGCCCTTCTTGCGCGAACGCAGGCGACAGTAAGGCGTACATCAAAGTAAGACAAAGCGCTGTTCGTGCCATCGATGTTAACCCCCTTAGAAGTTGTATTTGATCGCAAACTGAATTTGACGAGGCAAGCTGAGCGTACTGGTCACGCGGCCGCCCGCCGCCGTATCGACGTTCGTGTTCGGAGCGGCGAAGCTCGGCGTGTTCGTCAGATTGAAAGCTTCCGCACGAAACTGGAGCCGACTGTTTTCGGTGACGCGAAATTGTTTAAAGATGGAAAAATCCAGAGACTTGTAACGATCTTCGCGCAGAATGTTAGCGCCAGAATTACCGTAAGTGAAAAGCGTCGGCAGCACAAACGCCGATGTGTCGAACCATCTCTCAATGGTTTTGTTTTCGAGTTCGCCGGACGCTGTGCGATTCGGACGCTGGCCTCCGATGCCGATGTTAGCGATGTCGCGCGAAATGATTGGAGTAAACGGGCGACCGCTGCGCACTACCAGAATGCCTTGCGTTTGCCAGCCACCTAAGAACGCATCGGCAAAGCGATTCCCGCCGCTCAGGAAGCGCCGACCGCGTCCAACGGGCAGTTCGTATCCGAAGCTGACCGCGAGGTTATGCGGAATGTCGAAATCCGAGCGCGCTTTCTCCCACGCCGTATTGCCGCCGGTGGCCGGAGCGTTTTGATGAACGAAGCTTTTCGAGAACGTGTAGGAGACAAGGTACCATGCGCCGGCGGAGAGGCGCTTTTCCATTTTCGTTTGCAGCGCGTGGTAATTCGAGGCGACGTCTTGAGATAAATAGGAACTCGCTCCGAAGCGCGGATACGGGCGGCGAGTTTGAATCGCGCCCGGCCCGGCCGCCGGATGGTTAAAAGCGTTCGAGCCGTTTAAGAACGAGCCTTTGTTTCCGACGTAATCCACTTCGATCACCGTGTCGTTGGTGATTTCACGCTGCACGCCGACGTTCCAGTGCTGATCGTAGCCCATCCGCAGTTTGGTGTATGTCGGATTGATGCTCGGATTGGTGGTGAACGAGCCGAGCGGAAGGCCGAGAAAGAAATCCGCCATCGTACGATTCGGCACCACGCCGCGATCGTTGAAGGCGGTTTCATTGAGCCGGAACGGAACGATGTTGTTGTTCACGCGGCCGTCGGTGTTTTCCGTTTCGTAAAATATTCCGTAACCGCCGCGCACCACTGTTCTGTCACCGAACGGACGCCACGCGAACCCGAAGCGCGGAGCCCATTGATTTCTATCCGGCGAAGTAATTGAAAGAGGCAAACCCGCTTGACTGCTGGTTTGAATCAAATTGCTAAAGATGTTGTAAGCCGTCGGAGCGGCAAACTGTGCTTCCAAGTCGATCTGATCGCTTTCGCTGGCGATGATGATCGGGCGCGGCGACGTGGGATCGAAAGTTCCCAATTGACCTCGATAGCCTTTGAGCCACGGCGAGTATTCATAGCGCAGCCCCAGATTCAAACTGAGACGGTTGTTGACCTTGAGATCATCTTGAAAATAGACGTGGTAATAATTCCCGAAGCCGCCGAAAGTATCGGCGGGGAAAGCTCTGGTGACAGAGCGCGGAAGGCCCAACATAAAGTCGGCGAAAGCGTTGCCGGTTCCCGCTGGGCTCGACGGATTCTCCGTGTTGAAACCGTTGAAGCCCCACTGACCGACGTATTGCTGGCTGTCGGTAAAGAGCGGAACCCACCGGCGGATCTTCCCGCCGAACTTAAAAATGCTGGAGCCTCTGATCCACGTGATGTTGTCGGTCCATTCATAAACCTTTAAGTCCTGAGTTTTCGGTCGTTGATCAAAAGCCGAGCCGCTCAACGAAGCGTAGCCGCTCCATGTGAAATCAGGAAAAGAGTTGCCGACGCCGGGCCGTTCCGTTTCCTCAAAGCCGCGCACGCCGGCCAGATTGTTGTAATTAGTTCCCTGCCCGTAAGCCGTCAAATCGACGAGCGCCGGCAGATAGCTGAACCGGAATTCGTGCATCACGTTTTGGTTGAGCGTGTTGGTAACGCTCGCCACGAAGTTTTGCCCGCGTGTGTTGAGCGGTGCGTAACCGAGCGCCGGAAAAGCGTTCGGCTCGTTCAAGCGGTTGTCGTGATAACTCCAGCGAAAAAACAAACGATGATTGTCGGTGATGCTTTGATCGAGCCTGACGGTGTATTGATCCGTATCCAAACGGCGCGACGGCGAGTAAGTAAAGGTTCCCGACGCGGTGTTCGGATCGGGAATGAATTTAGCGTAAAAGAGCGCTTGCGCGGAGAGTTTCGTCGTCGGAATGACGTTGCCAACGAACGGCGTGCGCGTGAGAGGGTCGTAAATACGGTTGAGATTAGAAGCGCTGAAATCGCCGCGCTTCATCGCCACCGTGGGAACGATGCTGTTGAACACCAAGCCTTGCCGCTCGCGCATCCCTTCATAGCTCAAAAAGAAGAACGTTTTATTACGGCCGTCGTAAAGCTTCGGTATTCTGATGGGGCCACCGAGCGTGCCCCCGAATTGATTGCGCTTTAAGATTTCGCGCTCTGTAGCAAAAAAGTTGCGCGCATCGAGTTTGTCGTTGCGTAAGAATTCAAACAGCACGCCGTGGAAATCATTCGAGCCTGACTTCGTCGTCGCGTTTAATAATCCACCGGCGTGACTGAACTCCGCAGAGAAAGCGCTTTGCTGCACTTTGAATTCCTGCAGCGCGTCAACCGACGTTTGAATCAGCGAGCCGCCTTGATGATGATCAGTCACATCAACGCCGTCCAACAAAAAAGTCGTTTGCCGCCCGCGCACGCCGCTGATCGCCGTGCCTGAAGTGTAGTTCGCACGAATGCGCAACAAATTTCCGCCGCCCGGAAGCAGCGTCGCACCCGGCGTCAGTCGCGCCAATTCGTAAAAGCTGCGGCCGTTAAGAGGCAGATTGACGATCTGAGTGTTCGTCACCACGTGCCCGAGCGTGCCTGATTCCGTGTCCAAAAGCGGCGTCGTCGAAGTCAATTCAACCGAAGTAGTTGCTTCACCGATAACCATGCTGACATCCACCAGCGCTGATTGCCCGACCTGCACTTCCACCGCGTTAACTACTGTGGTTTGAAAGCCCGGACTGGTGACGTTCACCGTGTAGATCCCCGGATTGAGCGGCGTCACGACGAAATAGCCGGACTCATTGGAGACCACGGTCAGAGTTTGATTCGTTGATGTTTCCGTAACCGTCACCGAGGCGTTCGGCAGCGAGGCTTTGTTAGGATCATAAACACTGCCGACGATGCGCCCCGTTTGAACCTGCGCCCACGCGAGCGAAGTGAGCGTTAGGCTCACCACAATCAGCCCGACGATTCGCAAGCAGCGGTTTAGGCTGTGAATGAGAGACGACATGGGTAACCTCCTCTGGTAAACACAAGCGAACGCGCTCGAATTTGTTCGCTGTTCCGTAAGACTGAAAGCTAAGACTGAAAGCGATGATAAGACGTACTGTTATTAACGGTCACTGAGAGACGCACGCAGCTTTTGGGACTCGACTGAGGGCGAGCTTCTTAAAAGATTGGTACGACCATTAATAAATCAAATCGAACGCCGCGTCAACAATTTTTTGAATTTAACCGGTTAAAGTATCTCATTGGCTGCCCTTTCCTTGAACGTAAACAGATGTTGTGCAGTATGTGATGTGGTTATGTGGTAAGGT
>JACCTF010000689.1 GCA_013812565.1 Pyrinomonadaceae bacterium
AAGTAGGCGGTAGGCGCTCGGTGAGCAACAGACCTAATTAGCAGGCATGATGTGCTCCGGTAAGAATATCCTGGGGGACGTTGAAACAAAAGAGTGATCGACATCAAACTAGATGCCCCTAATGGAACGTAAGCACACTTACAGTTAACCAGCGGGTGCTAAGTTCGCCTACCTTTTGGGGAGGCAAGAATCTGCGAACTCTCCGTTTAACAGTCCAACTCCGGGCTGCACAATCTGTCCTGACAGCAGATCGCTATGCCGAAGCGATGGGAACGTTGGCTCGTGTCGCCTACGAAATGGCTGCGTCCGGCAAATACCCAGCGATGACGATGTTTTGGCTAAGGTCCACGAGACGACGATCGCTAGCCGCCTCAACCCGTCATCGAGCACGATTGCACGGGCGTGGAGCTCATCATGTATGTGCGTGGACGGCGGAGCGCTCCAGCCTCCAACGATCGCGGATCCAAGTCGAGGCGTGATATTGCTGGTCGCGGCTCCGGCTTTGAAGACTTTTGCCTGCGCCAACTGTAGAGCCGATGCATCGAGTGTCCCTAATAACAGGGCCGTTAAGAGAACAATAGTCTTTTCCACAGTTGAAGTCTCCAATATAGTGGACTGCTAGTCTTCAATCACTGGCCGACTTGTTGTCGCTCGTTGACATCAGCCGTCCATTCGTGGAATAGTCATCGCGATGGAACAACCATTCCGGACTCTGCAAAGACGTGAACTGCTCGCTGCTGCCGCTTCCCTGCTTCCGGCACAGGCCTTAAAAGCAGACAACAAGGCACTAAAAAGATCCATCGGAGCCGTGATCACGATGTATGTCGATGATCGGCTGAAGTCGCACGCGGCAGTGATCTGTGGACGATTCTTTGCACCCTATTACCCGGATAATCGACGAACAGAGCCGAGCCATCGAATCGTTTCAATGTATGTCGATCAGTTCCCACCAAATGACGTCAGCCGGGGCCTTTCACAAGAACACGGCTTCAAGATCGTGCCATCCATTGCGGGTGCGCTAACGCTCGGCACGGGCAAGCTGGCAGTGGATGCAGTGCTTCTCGTCGGCGAACACGGCGATTACCCTCGAAACGAAAAAGGGCAAAAGCTATATCCCAGGTACAGGCTGTTCAGGGAGGTGGTAGAGGTTTTCCGGTCCAGCCGCCGTGCTGTCCCGGTTTTCTGCGACAAGCACCTTTCGTACTCCTGGAGCGAAGCCAAACAGATGTATGACTGGTCTCGCGAGTTGAAGTTTCCACTTATGGCGGGATCGTCGATTCCGCTCACTGTGCGACGGCCGGAGATCGAGGTTCCGCTAGGCACAGTATTTGAATCTGCCGTCTCTGTTGGCATGGGTGACATAGACGCTTACGGATTCCACACGCTTGAGTCAATGCAATGTCTGCTAGAGCGCCGCGCAGGAGGAGAAAAGGGCATTGCAGCCGTCGAATTCATCGAAGGGGACGCTGTATGGAAATGGCGAGACAGCGAAGCCGGACGCTGGAGCGTTCCGTTGCTCGATGCAGCCTTAAAAACAAGCCCTTCTACACGTCCCGGCAGGATGGAGGACAACGCCAAAAACCCGGTTCTATTTTTGCTTGAATACGTAGACGGTTTGCGCACGGCATCCTATTTGCTTCAGGGTCACGCGACAAACTTCTTGTTTGCCGGCAAGGTGAAAGGCCGCGAAACGCCAATGGCCTGCAACTTCGGATTTACTGAACCCGAGGCACGGCCTCTGGCTCACTTCGATGGGCTGGTTCACTGTATTGAACAAATGTTTGCAACAGGGAAGCCTCTCTACCCAGTGGAACGGACACTGTTGACCACAGGCGCTCTTTCGCTGCTCTTTGAATCCCGTGGCAAAGGGCGTCTAAGCACACCTATGCTGAACGTACGTTACCGGGCACCTAAGGATGCCTACTACCAGCGGACTTGAGATCGTGCTAGTCTGTGATCCTGCGGCCCTGCTGCCGCACTCTCGCTCCACGCTAGATCGATTCGAAGCTTATTCTCGCGAATGCTGCTCCGGACTAGAGTCGGCGCGCAGCTCGTCATCGCAGCATGTGCTCTGCGCTTAAATCTGCATCAGGTTAGTACTCGGGCTATTGACCTGGCATATCAACTAGTGGTAAGTTCTCGCAGCAAGTGCGGGAGCCGGGCACTGACCTGTTAATTCCGCAGGAGGTCTCAAGTGTCTCAGACGCTAAGAGCTGTCGCGCTACTTCTCCTTGTGCAGGCACTTTGCACAGGGCAATCCACCACACAGTCAATTCAGGGTTTGGTCACCGACAGTACAGGTGCTGTGGCTGCGGGCGCAAGAGTAACTGCCACCGAGGTGAATACCGGAGTCGTACGAAACGTCACCACAAACGAAAGCGGCAACTTCACTGTCCCTCTCATTCCCGTGGGCAACTACGATCTACGCGTTGAACTGCAAGGTTTCAAGAGCGAATTAGTCAGC
>JACCTF010000701.1 GCA_013812565.1 Pyrinomonadaceae bacterium
ATGCTGCGCTCTTTCCACGTGTTCGTTCAGCGGAAGCCCCACGCTTCCGCTTGACCTATATCTCTACTGACGGGATGTACTCTCCCGCCAGCATCACTTCAACCATCAGTCACATAGGAGTGAGTTGTGCGGCTTCCTTGCACTGTGACGCGCTCACCATTGAACAGCAGCGCTCCCGATTTTCCTGGTCGAAGTCTGTTTAGAACGGGTAAGGTTCTGTGCTAGCGCCGCATCTCTTGTCTCAGAAGAAGGAGAGTCAAATGCTTCACCTATGCAATCCAAGAAACCACACCCGTCTACTGGTCGGTCTGACGCTAGCAGTGATCGGGCTGACGACTTTGATTGCCGTGCTCGGTTATTACCGGAGTCGGCCAGCACCGTTAACATTGAGTAGCAAAGCCCGCTCTTCGAACCTGGCCGGTCAGCCGGCCACTGTCTCCATGCTGCCTACACCCGATGAGCCAACTCAAGCTCGGATGAGTGAGGCATATGGTAAATTGCCGCTAAGCTTTGAAGCCAACTATGGTCAGACTGACTCGCAGGTTAAATTCCTCGCGCGCGGGCCGGGCTACAAGTTGTTTTTGACTTCGACGGAGGCGGTGCTCGCCTTGCGAAAGGATGAAGGCGGAGAGCGGAAGGATGAAGTAAAGACTTCTGATTCATCCTTCATCCCTCATCCTTCAACCTTGAGCACCGTAGTGCGGATGAAGCTGGTGGGTGCCAATTCTTCGCCAGAAGTAGGAGGTGAGGATGAGTTGCCGGGCAAGAGTAACTACTTCGTCGGCAACGATCCCGAGCAGTGGCGCACAGGCATCCCCACTTATGCGAAGGTCAAATACCAAGCTGTCTACCCTGGCGTGGACATGATCTACTACGGCAACCAACGCCAGCTAGAGTATGACTTTGTCGTGGCACCGGGCGCCGACCCGCAGGCCATCAAGCTTGAGTTTACAGGCGCGGACAAACTGGCGGTAGATGGCGCGGGCGACCTGGTGGTGGAGGCGACGGGTGAGAACCTCCAGATGCACAAGCCAGTGATCTATCAGGAGGTAGCGGGCGTACAGCTGGAGATCGCAGGCGGGTATGTGCTCAAGGGGCAGCAGCAGGTCAGCTTTGAGGTGGGCGCCTATGATGCGGCGCGGCCGCTGGTGATTGACCCGGTGTTTACCTATTCCACCTACCTCGGCGGCAGCTCCTTTGAATTCGACCCTCGCATCGCGGTGGACACTGCGGGCAACGCCTATGTCACGGGTTCAACCCAGTCGACCGACTTCCCGACGGTCAATCCCTTGCAGCCAACTATTAGCCGTTTCAGCGACGCGTTCATAGCGAAGTTGAACGCTGACGGCTCGGCGCTCCTCTATTCTACTTACCTCGGCGGTAGCGGCAATGAATTCGGCGATGGCATCGCGGTGGACGCTGCAGGCAACGCCTACGTCACGGGATCAACCAACTCGACCAACTTCCCGACGGTCAACCCCTTGCAGCCAGAGATAGGCAGATCCCCCTCCAGCACTCCCTCCACCGATGCCTTTATCACTAAGATCACTGACTTCGATGTTTGCCTACAGGATGACCACAGCGGCGACACGCTGCAGTTCAACTCCCGCTCTGGTGATTACCTTTTCACCAGGTGTGGTGCTGACAGCCTAATCCTCTCCGGTCGAGGCACGATCACTCGGCGTGGCACCGCCATCCTACTGCGTGATTCGCAGGTCACCGCTTTTTACCGCCCGCAGTCCTCCTTCGGCCTTGCAGCAGTGCGTGTCGCCCCTGGAGAACCAGGGTAATGGGGAGCAATGGAACAGAAAACCGGTTTAAGCTACTAACCAACCTTACGGGAACTACTCTTACAGAAACCTCTTCACTGTTTGCAAAAGTGTCTCGCAAAAAGCCTTGTTTTGCGAGACACTTTTGCAAACCAAAACATCAAGGAATTACAGGGTGCCAAGACTATTTGCAGAACTTATAAGTTTTGCGACGATCGTGAAATGAAGAGTAGCAAAGATTCATCGCTGCTGGATTGCTGATCGAATACCGCCTCCAACTTACTTGAACGTGGACGCTTTTCATGATGGATTCAGATGCTTGAGAAGAACCCCATCCCCACAAAAGTCCTGCAAAACAGAGAAAAGTTGTAGTGTGAAGCTGGTTATGCCGGTTTTCTGTTCCGTTGCTCCCCACCACCCTGCATGCACTTTTGCACCGGCGTTTGAAGCCTCCTATTTACTTCCCGAGCATTTGCCGATGAGGAAGTAGCGAGAAGTGCTAAGAATCCAGCACAGGGTTTCGAGATTTTTCTTGACTTGTTATGAGATTTCCACGAGCTCGCCGGGTGCAATCGTCTCTAACGCACGTATGACTTTCGGCGCAAGAGGAATGAGCGAGGCGAGTACGTTTCTTTGGGTGACAAGGACGATGATGCTGATAGTTCGCCCGGAAAGGTTTTGCTGATACTGTAAGTTTTGGTCAGCAGTGATAAAGACCTCGAACGATTCTCCCTCGGCTAACGAGAGGAGTGCTCCGTTCTTTACTCTGTCCCATCCCTTATCAAGTGCGGTCACTACCTCATGTCCCGGCAGGTAACGCTCTAGTCGCCAGTCAAGGCAGTGATCGAGAAGAATCTTCTTCAACGAGGCGAGACCTCTTGAAGGAGATTCTTACGAGCAAGGTCAAGCACCGCTTCTGCCTGCTCGCGAGTCACACCGGGGAACCCCTCCAAGAACTCATCAATTGACTCGCCAGCGGCCAGGTAATCAAAAAGGTTCTTTATCGGCACTCGTGTGCCGTCAAAGCACGGTGCTCCGCTCATTCGCTCCGGGTCAGTCCAGATGAGGCCAGGGATATTGAGGGCTTTCTTTGTCTCAGTGGTAAGCATCGCTCTGTCACCTCAAACGCTCTACTCCCTTAAGTGTAGCATAGTGGTGAAAAGCCGCTATATTTGAGCGAGTTGTTGACGGTGTGTACGGCGACGAAGAGTAAGAAGAGTAGAAACCTTCATTCTTCCGAGGTAAGACCCATTACCTTAATTGCAAAAATTGCCGTTACCGGAAATGCTGCTTGCCGTAGAGCGTTTAATAAAAGCTGCGTTACCTTAAATCTCCTGGCGACAATCAAGAATCATTGCTAACGCCAAATTCCTTTCTTAGCGAGCCAACTGGCTTCGACTTCGCTTGAAGCTTTCCCGCATGGGTGAGAACCATATTGTCTGCGGCTTTGCTCATTGATATGTAATGTTCTGTCGAGTGCACCAAGCAAAACTGTTGAATATTAGGTGGAACAAGATTGCCGAGAAAGAGAGCGATCTCAAGGCCAAAGAATTGGAACCGTTTTCGCCAGTAACCATTTATTTTACATCCATACGGGAAGGTAAAGTAATTCCATAACTGATTATCGGTGATGACGCTTAGCCATAACGTCGCTTTTTCAGGAAAATCCTCATTACCGAGAAGAAACTGGCGAAATTGTTCTTCATATTTACGACCAAGCGTAGGTAAAGGTTTGTGCTTTCCTGACTGCCAGCGATGGACAGACGACTTCCAAAAAATGCTCGCAGCGA
>JACCTF010000709.1 GCA_013812565.1 Pyrinomonadaceae bacterium
CGTAGCGCGGGACACCAGCGGTATAGGTCATACCCTCGATGGAATCGGTCAGGGCACCTGTAAAGTAATTATCGACTGCCAAAACCGAGAACCTAAACTGCGTGGTTGGTGTCAGGCCAATCGCTGATAGCGGTGTTGTTAGGATTATGTTAGCCGAGTTCAAATCGGCGTCGGTGAAGAATCCGACGTTCGACGCGGTGCCTGTCGCGAGGTTGAACACGGCGACCACGTTTTGACCGGTTACTGCGAAGCCGCCCAGTTCTCGATTAAAGACAACGAAGTCATCGGTGCCGTCACGATCAGCGTCGATGTAAATTTGGAATCCGGCTGGATAGTTCGGATGCGCTCGCTCACCGAAGGTGTTGATGGCAAACTGAATTCCAAACTGTCCGCCGCCGATGCCGACTAAACGCGCGCCGACTAATTTAAGATCATTAATCGCGAAGTTATCGCCCGGTTGCGGCAGGAGAGACCTTTCGAGCCTCCGGCTGACACCCGTTAGTGAGAACACGTTCACACGTCCGTCAACGGCCCCGCCCTCGTTGCTTAGCTCCAGGCTGCCGGTGCCATCGGTTAGATTTACCCTTCTACTGGACGGCCTTACCTCCGCAGCCTTGTGCGGCAGGATGTGCCAGGCTAGGTGGACGGTTTCCCTCGCGTCGGTGATGTTGATGTAGCCGTCGAATTCAACGCCTTGCAGCAAGGAGCCGTTGCCTCCGCTTGCGCCGCCGTTAAGATTCCAAGTTGGCAGTTTGCTGGCATCTACCCTCAGCCTAACAGTGAAGCTCGCGCTGTCGTTGCCCCGCACGGCGATGTACGGGGGCGTGATGATGGAAACGGCTCCGCTCGCTTCATCATCGGCGTAACGGAAGTTCGGCGTAATCGAGTAGATCCGCGGCGACTCACTGTAGTTGCGCACTATGACCGTCTTCCTGAATGTTCTGGGTTCTGCCAGAGCGTGGTAGCCGAATGAAAGACTGCCGGTTTGATCCTCAGCGTCCCAAGCAGCCGTGCGACTGTTGAATGCCGCGTTCACGCGCACTTCGCCGCCGCCAATGCGGGTGATTGGCGCAAGGACGCCGGGTTGCGTCGCCGGGTTGATCTTGATGTCCGTCTCTGCCGTGTTCATCAGCAGCGACTTGATTTCAACGGGTGCGCGCGTCTCATCCTGATCGAGTAGCAGTGCCGCCGAGCCTGCCACCATCGGGGCAGCACCCGAAGTACCGCCGAAGGGAGTTTCACCATCGCCGGTGCCAGCCTCTGCTGAAACTGACCCGCCTGGGGCCCCTATGTCGGGCTTAATCGCGTTGTAACTATAACTTGGGCCACGCGACGATGAACTGACAAAGCTGCCCGCCAAGGAAATCGCATTGGCAGGCGAGACAGTTACGTTGACCGGAGCGCCGATATTGGCTTTGATTAGATTGGCGTAGCTCTGGATGATAACGAGAGTTGGCACAAAGGTATCGCCGTCGGCCCGGCTAAAGGGTATGGCGTCGCCCGGCGCGATCAATCCAATTAGAACGCCGATGGCGCCCGCCTTGGCAGCGCGATCCACCTTCTGGCTGATACTACATACACCGCGGTCGATCAGAGCGACTTTGCCCGCGGGATTAGCCAGGTACGTGTCGCCCGTGCAGCCACGACCGATGAAGACGACATCGCCGGTAAACCCATCGCCAATCGGTGCCCAGTCCAGCGTCGCCGTGTTCGGGTAAGTACCCGCAATGTTGGGGGGCGAATTGATCACAAGTGGAATTATACTTGCGCTCGGCACCTGCGTCTGCGCCACGCTGATAACCTCAGGCGTTGTGCTCGGTGAACCAACTATGTAGGGGCGATCGGCGCTGTTGCCAGCCGAGACCACGACCACCACGCCGGAGCGAACGGCGTTCGCACTGGCTTCACTCAAATCGTCCTCTTTCTGTCCGTAGGAGCGGCCGAGGGACATGTTGATCACATCAACCGCATCGGAGATGTCGCCATCGCCGTTGGGGTCGAGGGCAAAGTCCATGCCTTTCAGTGAGGCGACGCCACTGCACGACGTTGAAACGGCACTACACACCTTGACCGCGAGAAGGCTCGCGCCCGGTGCCACACCCTTGTGTGCTCCGTCGTTGCTACGACCGCCAATGATGTCGGCGACGTGGGTGCCGTGGCCCTCAAAGTCTATCGGGTCCGGGTCTTCAACGATGGGGCC
>JACCTF010000734.1 GCA_013812565.1 Pyrinomonadaceae bacterium
AGCGGCGAAATGATAATCCGTTCGCTCGCCTGACGCTGACCGTTATCGGGTGCGCTGCCGGAAGCTTGCGGCGCAGTTCTTTGCGCCGCACCCGCGGGAGCTGGCTGCGCGCCGGCAGGTGCGGCGCTGGCTAGTTGCTGTTTCCCATCCTGCCCGCTCGCCTCTCCCTTGACGGGCGGCGCTTGTCCATCTTCAGCGCCCGTCTTCGCCGCTGCTTGCGACGCGCCGTTGCCGCTGGTTGCTGCTTTACTTGCTTCGCTCTGTCCAGCAGCTTTATCGACTAGCGCTGAGATGTCTTCGTCGGGAGCGCCAACGATGGCAACGATTTGGCCCAGCGGGACAGTCTCGCCAGCTTGCACCAAAATCTTGCGCAGCACACCTGCGGCGAGCGCTTGCATCTCCATCGTGGCTTTGTCAGTGTCAACTTCAGCGAGCGTCTCACCTATGCTCACCGTGTCGCCTTCCTTCTTTAGCCATCTTGACAGTTGACCCTCCTCCATCGTCGGGGAGAGCTTCGGCATTACGACTTGTGTTGCCATGTTGTTTTAAGGATGAAGGCGGAAGGATGAAGGCGGAACAGAAGCCAAATATCTGTTCATCCTTCATCCTTCCGCCTTCATCCTTCATCCTTTCAATCTAAGTATGCTACTTCGCGAACGGCGGCGATGATGCGCTGTACATCGGGAATTGCCAAATTCTCTAAATTCTTGGCATAGGGCGTCGGGGCATCAACTCCGGAAACGCGGCGGACGGGTGCGTCCAGATAGTCAAAGGCGTGTTCCATAATCTGCGCGCTGATCTCTGCGCCGACGCCGCAGAACGGATGTGATTCTTCAGCCACCACGACGCGATTCGTCTTACGAACCGATTCGATAATCGTGTCGATGTCGAGCGGACGGATTGTGCGCGGATCGACCACTTCGCACGACACTCCCTGCTTCTCTAGTTCCTCGGCGGCTTTTAGCGCAAGGGGAACCATCAGCGAACGCGCGACGATGGTGGCATCAGTGCCTTCGCGTTTAACTTCGGCGACGCCCAGCGGAATCGTGAACTCCTCGTCTTCGGAAACCTCACCTTTGTTGCCGTACATGCGCTCTTGCTCGATGAAGATAACCGGATTGTCGTCGCGGATAGCACTCTTCAAAAGCCCTTTAGCATCAGCCGGGGTGGACGGCATAACGACTTTGAGGCCGGGAAAGTGCGCGTACCATGACTCGATGGCCTGCGAGTGTTGCGAGGAAACTTGATAGGCCGATCCGCCGGGGCCGCGGAAAACAATCGGCACCTTGAATTGCCCGCCGGACATGTAGAGCATCTTGGCGGCCGAGTTGATGATTTGATCGGTGGCGAGGATCGAGAAGTTGAAGGTCATAAATTCGATGATCGGGCGCAGGCCGACCATCGCCGCGCCGACGCCGAGTCCAGCAAATCCAAGTTCCGTAATCGGCGAATCAATCACGCGCTTGTCACCAAACTCCTGAAGCAACCCCCGCGACACTTTGTATGCGCCCTGGTATGCGGCGACTTCTTCGCCCATCAAAAAAACATTTTCATCTCGATGCATCTCCTCGCGCATCGCTTGATTGAGCGCATCGCGCATCGTGAGTACGGCCATTTGATCAACCTCCGGTTTCGGAAGTGACAAGTGATTAAGTGACAAGATAAAACCTGTTCTTACTCGTCACTCGTCACTCGTCACTGGTTTGCATAAATGTGTGTAAAGAGTTCTTCCGGCGCTGGCTCCGGACTCTCTTCGGCGAAGCGAACCGCTGCGTCAACCTCTCCGCGCACGCGCTGCTCTAGGTCGGCAAGCGCTTGGTCGTCAAGCAACTTCTTCTCTTTAAGACTCGCCGTGAAAAGTTTGATGGGATCGCGCTCTTGATACTTCTCGATTTCAGCCCGCGTGCGGTAGTTACCGGGGTCGGACATTGAGTGGCCCATAAAGCGATAAGTGCGGATTTCAAGCAAGGTGGGAAGCTGTTCGCGGCGCGCTCGTGCAACCGCCCGCTCAGTAGCCTCGCGTACGGCGAGCACGTCCATGCCGTCAACAAACTCAGAGGCCACATCATAGGCGCAGGCTTTTTGCGAAACATCCTGTAGCGACATTGCGCGCTCAAGCGAAGTGCCCATGCCGTACTGATTATTTTCGCAGATGTAAATGCAGGGAAGTTTGTACAACTGAGCCATGTTCAACGATTCATGAAACGCGCCTTGGTTTACTGCCGCTTCGCCGAAGAAACAGAGCGTCACTTGATCTGTGCCACGGTATTTGGAAGCAAAGGCGACACCGGTGGCAAGCGGGATTTGTCCGCCGACAATGGCGTGGCCGCCGAGAAAGTTTACATTCGCGTCGAACAGGTGCATCGAGCCGCCCTTGCCCGATGAACAGCCCCCGGCCTTGCCATACAATTCAGCCATAACTTCATCCGGTGAAATGCCTTTGGCGATGGCATGACCGTGTTCGCGATAGCTGGTCAAAACATAATCATCGGGTCTCAAGGCGGAGAGCGCGCCGACGGCAACTGCTTCCTGACCGATATAGAGATGGCAAAAGCCGCCGATCTTTCCCAGGCTGTAGGATTCAGCGGCTTTCTCTTCGAGGCGGCGAATGAGAACCATTTGGTAAAGGATGCGAAGCAGCGTTTCGCGATTCGTAGCTTCCATCCGATCCTTCTGCTCTTGCTTGCGTTGATCGTGTTCTTCGCGCACCTCAGCTCCGTTGACTTCGTCGAGAACTTCTTGCGCGACGACTCCGGCGGCCGAGGACACAGACGACACTGCCTCGTCAGCTTGTTGTCTTGTTTGGGTAACTTGTTTCCTACTCATTTGAATGATCTTCCACACTTTTCACACTCAGGAGAATTCTCGCGTGCCTGTTTGTTTGGAGATTTCCGTCGAGACGGACATTGACCGCTTAATGGGTGCGGCGTGCTGCGCAAGTTGACTCGGTTACAACGAAGCCGGATTATACGCGAGACGCACACAGCGCGCAAAAGGGAACGAAAACGCTGAAAAAATTAAGGAGCTAAAATTACAGGAGACAGAATGCAGACGTGGCTTCCGCCTTACTACCATTAGCTCTGAGCTGCTCTTTCTCGCTTGGCGGCCTTGACGTGCGAAAAAAAATCGTGTATTCCGAAGTACTTGTAGTTAAACTTTACGCGCCATGTAATCAAGTGCGCGTTCCGTTGGGGAAGACGGCGCGAGCTTTGGTCTTCTTTGAACAGCGTCTTCGTTGAGCAAAGGGTGGTTGTAATCACAAGGTCCACAAGTCTAAGTTGTGGAACTCTGGTTGCGGATACAACAAACGCTTGACAGCCGCTAGGGTAGTGCGCGTTAGGGTGAAGTGCAACGCCGCGTGGTGGAATCACGAAGCCCGTCACAGCAGTTTTGGGTTGTCCGCGCAGGTCCCGATCGCAAACAACCCGAAATGAATAACAACAGTTTCTTCAGGATCGCTCCCTTAAAGATTATTGCTATTAAAGAGCGTAGCCTGTAGCTGTTAACTTTGAACATTGAGCTGTCGCGGAGATGATCCGTTGCATTAATTTGCGAAAGGCCGCGCAGCTCCCCAACAATCTAACCCCATAAATGGGCTTGGAGGAGGAAACTGATGCGACGAAATTTAGCTCTCCTGGCGTTACTCGCCGTTGCCACGGTTTGGTCCGGGTGTACACCAGCAGAAAATACCAATACAAATACCAACACTACTGGGAACATGAGTACCAACACAAATTCCAACATGAGTGGAAGTGGAGCCATGAACTCGAATACGAGTGGAAGCGGAGCCATGAACTCGAATACGAGTGGAGCCATGAACTCAAACATGTCGAACATGAACGGGAACATGAACTCAAACATGTCGAACATGAATGGAAACATGAACGGGAATATGAACCGCAACATGAATGGAAACATGAACTCAAACATGAATTCCAACATGAACTCGAACATGAATCGCAACGCCAACCGCACGCCGTAGTTTTTGGGTTGCAAATAAGAACATAAGGGCGCGCTCTACTTCTGTAGCGCGCCTTTTGTTTTATCTTTGTTTATACGCTTTCCCATCAATCTGCATCCATGCTTTACCCCGCCTCGCGCACTACTCGAGTTGCGCGGCCAACCCGGTCGGCGTTGTCACAGGCTGCTTGCAAGTATAGTGTTCACAGACATAGGCCGTTGCTTGCCCATTGATCGTTGAACGTCCGCTAAGCAGCGGCACCAACCGGGCAGCTTTTTCATCGCCTTCGATCATTTGCGCTACCACTTTGTTCGGCATGTAACGTTGCCACACCTCGCGCAGTAATTCGCGCGCGCCGGTTTCTTCTGGCCCAGTGACAATAGCAATCTCGCGCGACTTGACAAGCTCAAACGCGAGATGAAAATCGAGCGCACAAAGCAGTCGGCCGAACGCTGACGGATAGCGCCCGATAGAGTCGTGCAGTGAGCGAAACATCCGGACGGCTTTGCGCCGGTAGTCTTCATTTTCAGTGAAGATCGCTAAACGCAAAAACAGATTGGCGGTAACTGAGTTTCCAGAAGGCGTGGCGTTATCGAAGTAGTCTTTGGTGCGAACGATCAACTGCTCGTGACTTCTGCCAGTGTAGAAGAAACCGCCTTCCGCTTCGTCCCAAAACTCTTGAACCATGCGCTCGGCTAACCACACCGCTTCTTCTAACCAGCACAGTGTACCGGTCGCTTCGTAGAGCGCGACGAGGCCATCGGCCATAAACGCGTAATCATCAAGGTAGCCGTTAAACTTCGCTCGGCCGTCTTTGTGTGCATGCAGCAGTAGATTGTTCGCACGAAGATTACCGAGCAGAAAACCGGCATTGCGTTCTGCCACTTCGCGATAGTCGGCGCGATCAAGCACCGCCGAGCTTTCAGCGAAACTCGCGAGCATCAATCCGTTCCATGCGGTCAACACCTTCTCGTCGCGAGTTGGTTTGACGCGCCGCTCGCGCCTCTCAAACAGCACGCGCCGACCACGCTCTACCGTCTCCATCAACCGCTCAACCGAGACACCCGTCGCACGCGCCACATCCTCTGCCGGACGCGAGACATGCAAAATGTTATCGCCCTCGAAGTTTCCTCCCGGCGTCACATCATAGTAAGCGCAGAAGATCCGGGCATCCTCCGCGCCCAGCAACTTGCTGATTTCATCCACTGACCACACGAAGAACCGGCCTTCCTCGCCTTCAGAGTCGGCGTCCTGGGATGAATAGAATCCGCCTTGCGCATCGGTCATCTCGCGCACCACATAGTCGAGCGTCTCCTCAGTAATGCGGCGGAAAAACGGATCGCCGGTCGCTTGGTAGACATGAAGATAGAGTTGCGAAAGCAGCGCGTTGTCGTAGAGCATCTTCTCGAAATGCGGCACAAGCCACTCGGCATCCGTCGAGTATCGATGAAAGCCGCCGCCGAGTTGATCGTACATGCCGCCCTCGGCCATTCGTCGGCAGGTGTGCGTCGCAATCTCCAGCGCTTCGGCGTTCTTCGTTCGGTGAAAAGTGCGCAAAGCAAACTCAAGATTCATCGCAGGAGGGAACTTCGGCGCGCGCCCGAAGCCTCCATTCCTAGCATCGTAGTTGCGAACGATGCCACGAAAGGCTGCATCAAGCATTTGAGGCGAAGGAGTTTCGTTCGATTCGGAAGCGATGTTGGTTTGCCGCAACTCGGCAAGAATGCTCTTAGCGGTTTCGGCAACTTCTTCCGGACTCTCCCGGTATGCTTCCGCCACGCCGTGCAGCACCTTCGGAAAGCCGGGCATTTGATAGCGATCTTCTGGCGGGAAATATGTGCCGCCAAAGAACGGCACAAGCTCCGGCGTCAGGAAGACCGTGAGCGGCCAACCGCCGTGCCCGGTCATCATCTGCACCGCGTTCATGTAGATTTGGTCAATGTCAGGGCGCTCCTCGCGGTCCACTTTGATGTTAATGAAATGCTTGTTCATCAACTCGGCAGTCCGCTCGTCCTCGAACGATTCCTTTTCCATTACGTGACACCAGTGGCAGGCGGAATACCCTATGCTTAGCAAGATCGGTTTGTTATCCGCGCGCGCTCTGTCAAGAGCCTCTTCGCCCCATGGATGCCAGTCCACCGGATTGTGCTTATGTTGTAAAAGATAGGGGCTGGTTTCGCCCGCTAAACGATTCGTGTGTTTGTGTTCGGTCATACCCCTTACCTTGTCGAAAATGGTTTTCCGGCTGGTTCAATTGAGCGTCCATTTAACGATAGCAAAATAGTGATGGAAAGTTTAATCCATTCTACCTTCTGCCCGTGAGCGATGCACACCGGCACGAGGGGCAAAGACTCTGAGTCTGTGAATAAGCCGAGCGTCAGAGCAAGCCGGGGATTATCTCGATTTTGGCTGACGATGTATGCCACGACGATCTAAATCAGCACGCCCAAGAGTGAGACAGCGACACCCCGACAGGATTCACAGAAGCGACAGGTCTAAAGGGAAATGATGCGACGCGACGAGTGATTTTTCTCCTGTGCATCCTGTCTCATGCTTTTGTTCCGAACTTCGCTACCGACTTGACTCGTAAACACACTCTGCACTAACACGCGGAACCGAAAAAGGTTAGAATCCGACACAATTCAAGAGGCGGTGAGGAATGCGAGATGACATTGAAGAGACTCTTCAGAATTGTTCTTAAACTCTGCTTGAATCAGTAATAGAATGAAAAAGCTTATCTCCCTTCCTCATCGAGGAGAAGAAAATGCTCGATTTAACGGCCATATTTAATTC
>JACCTF010000764.1 GCA_013812565.1 Pyrinomonadaceae bacterium
TGACGTTATGCTGGCGTAAGCGTTCCGGGTCAACAAGCACCTGGAACTGTCGGTCGCGTTGTCCCCAAATAGCGACGTTGGCGACGCCGGGTATCGCCATCAGGCGCGGGCGAATCGTCCAGCGGGCAAGCGTCGTCATCTCCATCTGTGAAAGAGTCGGAGAAGAAACGCCGATCTTCATGACGCGGCTCGTCGAAGAGAGCGGCGACAAAATGACGGGCGGACTGGCGACGGATGGAAGATTTCCCGCGACGAGCGCGAGCCGTTCCTGCACGAGTTGACGCGCCTGCATCAGGTCAACGTTCTCTTGAAAAATGAGTACGACCGATGAAAGGCCGAGCACCGACTTTGAACGCAGCGTTTTGAGCGACGTGACACCATTCAAAGCGTTCTCGATGGGAACCGTGACGAGGCTTTCGACTTCAGAGGTTGAGAGACCCGGCGCTTCGGTTTGTATTTCGACGAGCGGCGGCGCGAACTCCGGGAACACGTCGAGCGGCGAGGTGCGCACAATCTGAATGCCTACGATCATCAACACGACGGCGAGCACGGCGACGACAACGCGCAAGCGCAGCGAAGTCTCGACAATCCAGGTCATCATAGAATTTGGTTCCCTAACTCATCCGGCTACTTGGTTCTCCGACTACTTACCGTTGCCGAACTCCGTACCATACAACTCTGACGCGCCCGCCGTGACGACCTTCGCGCCGGGCGCGGGACCGCGCTCCAACACCGCCATCCCATTTGTCATATGACGCACTTCGACGCGCCGTCGCTCGTAGCGGTGCGGCGCAGTCAATTCATAAACCCACGTCCCGCCGCCCGTGTCGCGGATGATCGAAGACCACGGCACGACGAGACTCTCGCCTTCAGTCTTGATTTGCAGCGTGACGCCGACGCGCTGCCCCGGTCTAAGCCTGTTATCAGTGTTCGACAAAGTAAAGTAGAGGTCGGCGGTCGAGGCATTCGGGTCGGCCGAAGGTGGGGCGGCGATGGGTCTGGCTAACCGCCTTGCCGCGTCGGGCGCATCGCCCAAACCGTGAACGCTGGCGGATTGTCCGGGAAGAATCGCGTTCAAGTCACCGACGTACACGGGAACGCGGATTAACATCTGCGCGTAGCTAGCGGAGTCGAAAAGACCTGTGCCCCCTGCGACCGTCTGCCCCGGCGCGACATGAACCTTCTGGATGATTGCTGTTTGCGGAGCTTGAATTTTCACCTCTTGGTTCGCGTACTCGGGCGTCTTCTTGACGATTTCGTAGCGGGCGCGGGCGCTACGCAAATCAATCTCAGCGAGCTTCAGTTCTTCCTGCACCTGTTGCGCGGCTTTGACGCTGCCGCCGCCGTCGCGGACGAGCTGTTCGGCGCGGGCTGCCCGGACACGAGTGTCTTCAACCCGCGACACGGCGATGGCGACTTCCCTGTTCGCGGCAGCCGCGTTAAGGGCGACATCGCGCTCAACAAGTTGGCGCTGGTCGCTTTCGGACTGCGAGATGAGCGGCACGAGTCGAAAGATCGTCTGCCCCTTTCGCACTCTCGTGCCGGAAGCGGGCGCACGACTTTGCGAGGGCACAAGAAGCGTTCCTGTCACCGGCGCGGTGACGGTCGTCGTGCTGTCCGGCGGAAGCATTACTTCGCCGCTAAATGTTCGCGTCCGCGGCACGCCCTGAAAGCCGACTTCCTCAACGCGGACTCCGAGTCGCGCTTCGGCCTCCGGGGTCAAAGTCAAACTCGCCAACTGGGCTTCTGGCTTCTCGTTCTCGACCTTCGCCGGACCCTCCGGCTTCTTGTTAACGGCGGCACTTCGACCGGAGCAACCACCGAAGCCGACGGCGCACACGGCACAGAAAATTAAGACGAAGGTTCGTCGAGCCAGCTTTAGTAATCTCAGTTGTGTGAGGGTTTTTGATGTCATTGCGCCTTTACTGTCTTCCGCCGAAGCTTTTCCCCACGCCGCGTTCCAACTGCACTCGGGCGCGGCGCAAGGTCGCCTCCATCTCCGCCTCGCGCACGCGCGCCGCGTCGAGTTGTTGACGGTTTTGCAGCACAAACAGATACGGCACTTCACCGTCCTTGAAAGACGCCTGCCAGATGCGAACATCCTCCTCCAGCCGGGGCATGATGCGCTCGCGCATCGCCGTCAAAGACTCGCGTGCCTGCACGAGTTGCGCACGCGCCTCTTGGACTTCCGTGGCAATCTGTTGCCGCACAAGCGCGTACTGCCTAAGCGCGAGTTCGACTTCTGCTTCGGCACGCGAGACGCCGCCTTGATTGCGATTAAAGATAGGCACTTCCACCGCGACGCCGGGCCCGGCTTCAAAGCCTCTTGTACCCTGCCCATTGATGTCGAGAGTGGCGATGACCGAGAAGATTCTCGACCGCTCCCACTTGGCGCGCTGGCCCGCCGCTTCAATCGCCAACTCCGCCGCCCGCAAGTCGGGACGTGCGGCGAAGGCCTCACGCAGCAGTGTATCCGCGTCTTCAGGCAGACTCGGCTGAAAGGTTGTGGGCGCAATCTCAAACGCGGTTTGCTCTGCGCTCAAGCCGAGCAGAAATCGTAGACGCTCTTTGACGACGGGAACTTCACGAGCGAGCCGACCCACTTCTTCCTCAACCGTCCGCGCCTCAATACGAGCGGCGTTCATTTCAAGCTCACTGATGTCGCCGACTCGAAACCGTGCTTCCATGATCGTCGGAATGGGGCGACGCGTTTCGACGATGTTCGCGGAGAGCGTGGCGCGGTCTTGCGCAAGCAGCACGTCGCTGTAGGCGAGCCGCACATCGCGCACGAGATTGAGCGCGTTCTGCTCCAAACTTTCGGCGACGCGCTGCACGTTCGTTTTCGCGGCGGCGACACGTCGTGGACGCTGCCACAAAAGTTCGATAGGCAAGTTGACGACCGCTTCAAGCTGTTTCGGTCCGATGGGAAAGAGCACTGACAGCACGGGGTTACGAAGCAACCCCGCTTCCTTCAAGTCGGCGCGCGCAAACCCGAGCGCCGCCAGATCAGCGTTGAATGTCGCGTTGTTCCATAGAGCGATGGTGACCGCTTCATCTTCCGTCAGCCCATCGGAGAGCGAGACGCCTTCTGGGATGCTCACGGCAGTCATCGCCTTTGAAGATTTCACCTCGCCCTGCGCGATGCGTTGTTCGATGACGCTCGAACTTGGGGTGCGTGAACTTTGAGCATGGATGCACGGTATTTCACACGCGCCGACAAGCAAGGCAAGCGTCGTCAATGTTCGGGCGATAGCGCGCATTTCGGAGCTTGGTTTGAAATTCAATGGTGGATACCTCAAGAGACAGTATGAGCGAAGTAGGTTACAGAACCAAAGATAAACGTAAGACTAATGCAGACTGAATGTCGAAGCAACCGGGGAGAAATAAGTTTATCGAATGACTTAAGGTGTTGGTCACGGTTTGATAGAGAGCTTCACCCCTCGCGCTCCTCAATGATTGTTGATTCCCCAGAAGAATCGCGCACGCGACTCTGAAGGGGTCAAGTTGTAGGACCACTGTTGGAAGCAACGGGTCTCCGTCCTTCCGAATCAGTTGAACGAAAATGTCAGGAGCCTAATCAAAATCTGTCGCCCATTCCGGATGACGTTGATGAGCAAAGAAGCGCGTGATCTGCTCAGGAGTGACGCGCGAGAGCGACAATTCCGGCAGTTCGCCTTCGGCGAAGAACTCGACACCGCTTGTCTCAAAACTCGTCATTGCTTCACCGCCCATCAACTCACAAAGTATGAATAGTTTGTAGACGTGGAAGGGAAAAGCAGGAATGTGACCCTGCTTGCTCCGGTCATAGACGGCCAGTAATTTCACCGGTCTGACCTCGTAACCGGACTCCTCACGAAGCTCGCGCACAACGGATTCGCTGGGAGATTCGTTTACATCTGCCCAGCCGCCCGGCAACGTCCATCCTCCGTCAGCGACCTCTCTGACAAGCAGAACTTTACCGTCTCGGAACACCACCCCGCGGACATCTACCTTCGGCGTGGCGTAGCCATCTTCGCGTTCAAAGAGATCAAGGACATCGCCCTTCTTGATCTCAGCGCAGGAGGAGATGATCTCGGCAGCAATCTCCCTGGTTCTTCTATAGCGCTCCACATCGAAATGATTCTCTGAAGAATAGGTGAGACCGATCTGCGCAATCGCTTGCAACTCTTTCGCCCATCGTAGCCACTGAGGTTCCATGCGAAGGTATCCTATCAAGATCTATCAACTGAAGCAGCTAACAAGCGTTTGGCGAAGCGTTGGCTGAAGTATGAGCAAGATAGAGGAAGATCGCTTGTAGCCGAAAGAATACAGGCAGAAGAAATGAGCAGTCTACCTAAGCCACTCCCTTCTTATTTTCCATCTTTTCGTAGCGCGAAGGCCACATAACTTCCTCCCGGTGGCGCGCCTTTGCCTCCCCCTGCCCCAATTACCACAAACTGCCGCCCCTCTACTTCGTAGGTCGCCGGAGTCGCGTTACCGGCTGTCGGCAGAACCGTCTCCCACAGCAGTTTACCCGTGACCTTGTCGAACGCCCGAAACTTCTTGTCGTAGTTCGTCGCGCCGATGAAGATCAATCCCCCGGCGGTAACGACCCCCCCGCCGTAGTTCTCACTACCCGTGTTCCGCATTCCCTTCAATGCCAGATCCGGATACTCACCGAACGGAATCTGCCAGATGATCTCGCCCTTGTTGAGGTCAATCGCGTTCAGCGTACCCCAGGGTGGTGCCACGGCCGGGTAACCATCCGGATCGAGGAATTTATGATAGCCGTCGTGCGTGTATTTCTGATCAATCACTGAAGGCTTCGCATTGACTGCAACCGCCTTCGTATCCTCGCCGGTGACGAGGTAGTGCGTGATCGCTTGTACTGGTTCATTGCCAAGCGAAGCGAAGCCGGGCATCCTTCCGACGCCATTGCGGATGATAGTTTTTATCTCCGACTGGTTGTATTTGCCACTGATGTTAACCAGCGATGGGAACTGCGGCGGGCTGCCGCGCAAATCATTTCCATGACAACTCGCGCAGTTCACGCTGTACAAGCTTTTACCGCCGGGCAGCGCCAGAGGCTTCGGACGTTCAACCAAACGCAGAATCCACGCCATCTCGTTGGAGTTGACGTAGAAGATATTTGTCTCAGGGTCGAAGGCCGCGCCGCCCCACTCGCCACCGCCGTCGAACCCTGGAAAGACAACTGTTCCTTCCAGACTCGGCGGTTCAAACTGCCCGCGACTGCGCAAGCGGCGAAAGCGTTCAAGCACAACCTGGTGCGCTTCCGGCGTGCGCCTCGTCAGCATGTCTTCGGTGAGTATCTGTCTCGCAAAAGGCGGGGGCAGCAGCGGGAACGGTTGTGTCTCCGCGAGAGCTTCGCCATCCACTCCGACAGTTGGCACTTTGCGATATTCAATCGGGAACAAGGGCTTGCCGGTCGCGCGCTCGAACACGAAGACGTGACCGGACTTCGTAATCTGCGCCACGGCTTCGATCTCGCGCCCGTCGCGTTTGATGGTGACGAGGCTTGGAGCTGAAGGTAAATCTCGGTCCCACACATCATGCTTGATGAACTGGAAATGCCAGACGCGTGTGCCCGTCGAGGCGTCGAGGCAGACGAGCGAATTCGCAAACAAATTGTCGCCGTGCCGGTTCGCGCCGTAGAAATCGAAGGCGGCGGAACCCGTCGGGACGAAGACAAGTCCGCGCTTCTCATCCAGCGCCATGCCGCTCCAGTTGTTAGCTCCGCCGATGTATTGCCAAGCGTCCTTCGGCCACGTCTCATAGCCGAACTCGCCGGGATTGGGAATCGTGCGGAACGTCCATCGCAACTTGCCTGTGCGTAGATCGAATGCGCGAATAAAGCCCGGGGCCGCCGGTAAACCCTCGCTCACGAGGCTGCCGACGATGAGCACATCTTTATAAACTACGCCGGGCGTCGAAATGGTGATCGTCATCTCTTTCGGATCGCGGCCAAGCCCTTCGCGCAAATCTACGCTGCCTGCCTCACCGAAACTGCTCACAGGCTTTCCGGTCTTCGCGTCGAGCGCGTAGAGCAGATGCCGAAAAGCAAAATAGATTCTCTTGTCATCGCCCGCTTCCCAGTAAGTCACCCCGCGGTTTCGCACCTTGCCAAGCGGCTTCTTCCCCTCGTTCGGGTCGAAGCTCCAACGCAACCCGCCCGTTGCCGCATCCAGCGCGATCACGCGCAGTTTCGGCGATGTCGCGTAGAGCACGCCGCCCACAATTACCGGATTGCACTGCATCTCCGCGCCGGGGAAAGCATCATTCGTGTCGTAAGACCAAGCCACTTCGAGATTGCTCACGTTCTCGCGGTTAATCTGCCGAAGCTTTGAGTAGTGGATATTTTCCGGCCCGCCGCCGAACATCTTCCACTCGCGATACTCTCTGGCTACCGGTTCTTCACGCTGCGCACGGGAGCCGCGTGCGAGCAACACTGCCAGCACCGCCAGACAGATAACAAATGCCAGTTTCAACTTCCTTATATTCTTCATGAGACGCTGTTCACTCCACGCGGAGATTGTTGTTGAGTTATTCTAACTTTACTTTCAATTAGTTTCATCACACCATGAAGAACATGCTGAATAAAAAACTACTAAAGACCTTCGCGCTCGCTTCACTCGTCACGTTCTTTGGCGTGAGATTCACGCTTGCTTCACCACAGCAGAGTGCTGTGTCTGCGCAAGATCAAAGCGGCGAAGTGCAATCCGCCGTTCCCGCTAAGGAGATGGACGATGTGCCGCGCCTGCTCACTACCCCTGACTCAACTCGACCCCGGCGGGTGGGCACCGACCGTCCGCGTGAGAGGAGCATCAGGAGCGCCTTTCGCCGAGCCGGAGAGTCGGCTGTGCGCGGCGGCAAACAGTTTGGGGGAAACATTGCTGAAGGGCGTCTAGTGCGGGCAGGCAAAGAGCTTGGTTTGGGTGCAGGAGGCTTCGGCAAACACAGCGCTGTAGGTGTCGCTCGCATAGGCAAGCGGACTGGCCGCATCGCCGGGCAAACGGCAAAGCGCGTTTTCACTCCCTGAACTAAAAGGATATGGCTATGCGAATCAACTTGCGGCGTAGGTGTCTCAATGGTTCTTAGTGCGGTTGAGATCTACGGAACGTCGGGTATCGTGAGTATGAGTTACTTAAAAGGTGGCCTGCACCGCCGCAAGAGCATTGCGATAACATCCGGACACTTCATTATAACCGGATATATCCATTTGAAGATCCCGCACTAACCCATTCTCCAAACCATAAATCCATCCATGCACCGTTAACTCCTGCGCGCGCTCCCATGCCTGCTCCACTACTGTCGTTTGGCACACATTAACGACCTGCTCGACAACATTCAATTCACAAAGCTTATAGGCGCGTCGAGCTTCATCCGGCAACTCAGAAAGCAAACTTGCATGTTTCTGCATCACATCCTGCACATGACGCAACCAGTTGTCGATCAGGCCAAACTTTTTATTGGAGAGAGCAGCCTGCACGCCGCCGCACCCATAATGGCCGCAAACGATGATGTGCTTCACCTTAAGCGCCTCAACTGCAAATTGAATCACGGATAAGCAGTTCAGGTCCGTATGAATTACAAGGTTTGCCACGTTACGGTGGACGAACATCTCTCCCGGCAGGAGATCAACCAACTGGGTGGAGGGGACGCGGCTATCTGAACATCCGATCCACAGGTACTGCGGTGATTGCTGATGCGACAATCGTTGGAAGAATGTTGGGTCATTGTCTTTGATTTGAAATGCCCAAGCACGATTTTTCTTAAGTAGATGATGCAAATCACTCATAGAGAAAGTTTGCCACAATTAAGGACGGACACCTAACCGCTTGTTGGGCGGCGCGTTTAGGTAAGTATTCAAACTTCGATGGGTAAGTTCTAGTTTTGTTGCTGTAGGGTCACTGCCGCTCTTGGATGTATTCCTCAGTTCTTCCTGCTTCTCGGCGGCTCGCTGATCTTCGCCGGGATTCTTCTTTACCTGTACACACTTCTATCAAGCAATGAAGCCGTGCAGAAGCAGGAAGAAATAGAAGCCGAGTCCAAAGCTTAGAGAAAAGGCAAAAGTGGCGAACGGAGTGCCGCCTTACTTTTGCCTTTTTGCTGCCGCTTTTGAGTCAATCTTAACAAATGTGAACTTCACCGCCGAACTCGATAGTGCATCTCATGTGCCCACTATTCTGACAAGGCTCGAACAGCTGACGATTGGGGTTGATTTACTTCACTCGATGCCCGTCATGCATAGCACGAACGAACCCGTCAGGCTGATCAACAAACAGCCCGCGAGCATCAACAGCAATCCGGGCACGCGAATCTCTGACGACTTCAAGCCGCAGCTATTCGACGGCACAATCGCCGGCATTGCGGTTACTCACCGATACCTTTGAGCAGCACACCGACGAAGTAAGCCAAGCCCGCCGCGCTCGCGCCAATCGCCAATGTCGCGAGTCCTGACGACCACCACGACGCGGTTGACCAACGACTCTTCGCCGAGCCGATGAGGAAGAAGACGATGCCCGTCAACACGGTGGCGGAAGTGAAGAGGCGCGCCCTGATGGCTTGCACTGAATGTTCGTGTTCCATTTCGAGCGTCTCTTTCCTCAACATGCGGCATCAGCTTTCAACACGCCGCGCAATCTTGACGAGTTTCCGCCACATCAGCATCTGCATTAGAAGTTGAGTCTGCGAGTGTCACTTCATCACAGAGCTTGCAGTTCAACTCCGCTCCCGTGCGGGAGGCTCGTCCTTCAGGCGTCGTCACCCACGGGCGGCTGACCAGCGGCGGGTTGTGGCGCACATGCTGCCGGTGTCCGCACTCCAACTGCGCCACCCAGTCACTTTGTGCATCCGTGTCAAAGCCGACGATCTTCCGGTTCATCCGTCTTCAGCTTCCTTGTTGTCATCGAGCGCGCCTGCTTTCAGCGTGTAACCCCTTCTTATTGCATCACTCCGGTATACTTTTGGAGCGAGGACGCCTTAACCGGGCTACCCGATTGTTTTGCGTCCTGTGATCCCCGTCGGGCTGATGCGGTAGAACGCAATCCTGTTACCGCGTTCCATTCCTCCGACGGTTGTTCTGCTGAGTGGGGGCATGAGCGTCTGGTACTGCTTGAAGATGATGCTGAAGGCGTGCTCGATTGTTTCGGGGCGCGTCAGCCGCTCAGCTTCGCCGCGGACGATCACGCTCTTCCAGTGATGGGTATCGTCAACATGCTCGACCTGTAAGCAGACCTTCGAATTCGCGGCGAGACACTCGGTCTTCAACCCTTCTGTGGTGAAGAAGTAGATGCTCTCGCGGTAGTAAGCGTAATATATCGGGACGACGTAAGGGTGATCATCGCGCGAGCAACCGAGATGCCCGAATCCTATATGTTCCAAAAAACGCTGCATCTCTTCGAGTGACATGTCTTCGACATTGAGCATCTGTTTTCCTCCGACGCTTGAAGCACCCGGCGCGTTATCAACGGCGTAGCCGGATTCCGGCTCGTTTTCTCAACTCTTGCGCCGGCGCACGATCAGTACCGAGCATTCGGCGTGCGCCGCGACCGCCTGCGACACGGAGCCGAGCAGCATCCGCTCCCACATGCGATAACCGTGCGAGCCGACAACGATCAGATCGGCCCCGAAGCCTTCGGCTTCCTCGACAATCAGGCGCTTCGGCGAACCCATTAGCACTTCGCTCGTGATGTGTAGAGTGCCACCCGCCCCCCTCGCTTGAAGCTTGGCGACGGCGCGCTCCAGCGTGTCGCGCGCTTTGGCGCTTTCGAATTTTTCCAATTCCTCACAGTAAGTAACCGGCGCACCCGAGAATTCGGTGGCGAAAGCAATCGGCGTCTCGACCACCGAGATGATGCGTACTTCACAATCCACATCCCACTTTTGGCGGGCGACTTCATCAACCGCCGCCTCGCTCGACGGCGAGCCGTCAACGGCCAGCAGTATCTTCATTGCGCTTCTCCTTATCTTTCATGCGGATGACACGCTGACCCGCCGTAACTCTTCGAGCGAGCGTCGCAACAGATTCGCCGAGGCTTGAAGCCCCGCCAGTTCTGCTTCATCCAAAGGCAACTCGATGACGTGCTCAACTCCGCCGCGCCCGACGACGCACGGCAAACTCAAATACACATCGCTGATTCCGTATTGCCCGTGCAGCATTGTCGAGACGGGTAGCACAGTTCGCTCGTCGCGCAGGATTGCCTCGCAGATGCACGCGACACACGATGCGATAGCGAAGGACGTGTAACCTTTATGCCGGATGATGTCGGGAGCAGCCTGCCGCACGCGTTCCAACAACGCATTGAAGTCCGGGCACTGACCTTTTTCGCTCCGGCAGTATTCGCGCAGATGTACTCCGGCGATGTGCGCCGAACTCCATGCCGCTATCTCGGAGTCGCCGTGCTCGCCAACGATGTAAGCGTGAACCGAGCGCGCTTCGACGCCTAGCTCCGCGCCGAGCATCGCGCGCAAGCGCGCCGAGTCGAGCACCGTGCCGGAACCTATGACACGACCAACCGGCAAGCCTGATTCTTCCTGCGCAACCTGCGCGAGCACATCCACCGGGTTCGTCGTCATCAACACTATTCCATCAAAACCTTCCGCAAGCAGACGCTTCATGCAATCGCGCACGACACGGACGTTGCGCCCCGAGAGGTCGAGCCGCGTCTCGCCGGGGCGGCTGCCCACTCCGGCGGCAATGACGACGATTGCTGCCCGCGCCGCGTCCCCGTAATCGCCCGCCCAGATGCGCACGGGACGACCCATCGGCACGGCGTGCTGCAAGTCCATCGCTTCACCTTCGGCGAGTTCGCGGTTCAAATCAACGAGCACCAACTCGCGCGCGACGCCACTCATCATCAAGGCATACGCGCTCGTCGC
>JACCTF010000778.1 GCA_013812565.1 Pyrinomonadaceae bacterium
GAACAGGATCAATCCTCTGCCCGCGCGCGTCGGCCGTGGGTTGTGCTGGCGGTTTTGTTCCTTACCGTTTGGCTCATCGGGCCGGACGGACTCGGAGAACGGCATGGCGGTTTTTTACGCGAGCGCATTCTACTACTCGGGTTGGTGGCGATCATTCCCGCCCTGGAACTCGACGTGAGGAAGATCGGCATCCGGGTCGGCGCGGCGGTGCTCGCAGCGGCCGCCGCCCTGCAACTGGCCGCCATGTGGGATTATGCTTTAACCTCAAACCGCTTAGCCGACGACTTTATGCAAGTCAAACCGCATATCGGGAGCGGTCGGCGAATCAAGATCATGCTGGTGGGTGACTACGGCCGGTTCAAAGCTAACCCGCTTCTACACACGGGCAACATGCTTGGGATCGGTACGGGCAATGTGGTGTGGGACAACTATGAGGTGGCGCAGTATTTCTTTCCTGCTAAGTACCGCGACGATCTCGCCGACCGCCGCGCGCGCGCGCAGCAGGCCCGAAGGATGTACCGGTTCATGTTTCCATTTCCAAACGATGTAGCGGGTGAAGATCTCGACGAGTGGTCCGACCTGCTCGCGCAAGCCCACCGGGAAATAGATGTGCTCGTGGTGTGGGGAACTAACCCCTGGCTTGATGCCATTAACACCCAATGGTACGGCCCCGAACCGACTTTTGAACAAGCGAACGTTCGAATTTTCCAGCATCGCTGAGCAAACGCTGGAAAGTGGTGCGTTTTCGACGTCTCCATAAAGCAATGTGTTTGTGACTCGTCTGAAGGTCGTTAGAAACCGGCAGAAGACACGCGCCGAGTGCCAGAAAGCTGACGGCGCAAAATAAAGCCAAAAGGTGTATAAAAGCCGTATGCAAGCCGTTGTTGTCATCCCGACGTACAATGAGCGAGAGAACTTGGAGCCGCTTGTCGAGAAGCTCTGGCACCACGCCAGCGAGCTCCACGTTCTCATCGTTGACGATAACTCTCCGGACGGAACGGGGAGGATCGCCGACGAGTTGAGTCGGAAGAATCCCGGCAAGCTCTTTGTCCTTCACCGCCAAAACAAAGACGGATTGGGTAGGGCGTACGTCGAAGGGTTTAAGCACGCTTTGCAGAAGGATTACGAAATCATCTTGCAGATGGACGCCGATCTTTCGCACGACCCGAGTTACCTGCCTCTGTTTCTTGAACAACTTCGCCATGCGAGTCTTGTCTTAGGCTCACGCTACCTCCACGGCATTAGCGTTGTGAACTGGGATTTCAAGCGGCTGATGCTTAGTAAAATGGCGACCAAGTACGTGCGGCTGATAACCCGCATGCCTTTTACCGACACCACCGGCGGATTCAAGTGTTGGCGCCGTGAGACGCTCGAGGCGGTGGGGCTTGAGGCGGTCTTCTCGAACGGCTACCTGTTTCAGATCGAGATGACGTTCAGAGCGTACAAGAAAGGGTTCAAGGTGGTCGAAATCCCGATCATCTTTATCGAGCGAAATTTAGGGAGATCGAAAATGAGTTGGGCGGTCATCTGGGAAGCCATCTGGGGGGTGTTGAGGTTGAAACTCAAATCCAGGTCGATAAAAGGCTCGGTGACCCAACGGGATGTCGAGCTTCTGGAGCACCGTTAAAAGGTTGTCGCGAAAGTAGCGCGTCTCCCTTTACGAGCGACATGAACGGATCATTAATCTACGAACCGAAGGTGAGCGGCGAAAGCCGGCCGCCCCATACAACCGCCCGCCGGCCTTCCGTTGTGCGGCAGGCCGCCGTCGCTTATTGGGCGGAAGCTCTCTGTTGCCTGCTGTTGCTGTTGATGGCCGTCAACTTCCTGATTGTCATCCAACGCAAAAGCATTACGGTTGATGAAGCCAAACATATCCCGGCCGGCTACCACCATCTCGTTCACGGAAATTTCCGGATTAACAATGAGCACCCGCCGCTCGTTAAGATGTTGGCGGCACTGCCGCTGGTGCTGCTCGTCGGGCCGGTTGCGCCGGCGCCGCAGGCGCAGCCAACCTTGTTCACCACAGACTACACCGAGGAGATTACCTGGCCGTTTTGGAAAGCTAACACCGAGCGCTTCGAGACGATCTCGTTCTGGTCGCGCGTCCCCATGATCGCGCTCACGCTTCTGCTCGGCGCGCTCATCTTCATCTATGCGCGGCGGCTGTTTGGCCCGCGCGCCGCCCTCTTTGCCGTCGCGCTCTTCAGTTTCGAACCGACCGTGCTTGCGCACGGCCGCGTAGTTCAAACAGACGTGCCGGCGGCGCTCGGGTATCTTTTATTTTTCTTCGCGCTACATACTTACGGGGCTGCGCCGACAACCGGTCGCGCGCTTTTCCTGGGACTTGCCGGCGGGCTGGCGCTCCTCACCAAGTTTTCGATGATCGTGATCGTGCCCGTCCTCGCCGTCGCCACGCTCGCTTTAATCGTGGTCGCGCCGCGTCGCGGTTGGCGGCGCACGCGGCTCGCGGCGCAGCTTCTCGGCGCAGCGCTCGTTGCCGTGGCGGTCATAAACGCCGCCTACTACTTTCAGCGCCGCCCGCTCGAACCGGCCGACGTTAAGTTCATCGCTTCGCAAAGTACGGCGCGGCGCAACGAGGTGATGCTCGGCTTCCGCGTTGTTTCGAAGATCGTGCCGACCGACTTTCTTTACGGCATCTACTGGCAAATAGTGCATAGCCGCGGCGGCCATTCGGCGTCGCTCCTGGGCGACTACAGCCGCACAGGGTGGTGGTACTATTTCCCCGTCGCGTTCGCGCTCAAAACTACGCTTGCCTTTGCGCTGCTCTCGGCGGCGGCGCTCGTCTGGGCGGCGTGGAGACTCTTAGCCCGCCGTGAGAAATACCTCTTGGTGCTCGTCGTCCCGCTAGCCCTCTACACGGCGCTCATAATGACGAGCAAGATCAACATCGGCATTCGATATTTCCTTCCCGCTTTTCCGTTTCTGTTCATCCTGAGCGGCGCGTTCCTTGATCGGCTGCTACGGCTAAAGAGGGCGCGGAGCGCGGGGCTGGCCCTCGCAGTTCTAGCGCTTTGCTGGGTGGGCGTCGAATCGGTGCGTGCTTACCCGCACTACATGTCATACATGAATCAGCTCGCGTGGCAACATCCGCGCTGGTATTACCTGTCGGACTCCAACGTCGAATGGGGCGACGACGTGCGTGAACTGGCGCTGTACCTGCGCGCGCGGGGTGAAACGAAAGTTCGTGCGCGATTCCTCGGCGGCTGGGGGAGGCTTGAACATTACGGCGTGGAGTACGTCGATTTGTTGCCGCCGCCCGCCGCGCCACTACCCGAGACGCGCTACATCGCAATCGGCGCGAGTTACCTAAACGGCTCAACCGTACCGCTGGAGGACGGGCAAAACTACTTCGCCGAATATCGCCGGCGTACGCCTGAAAAGGTATTCGGGAATTCAATCTACCTCTATCGGGCGAAGGAATAAAGATAATCCACAAAGAACACAAAGAGTCACAAAGCAACAACCACAGCGGATGTGCCAATCTCAATATCCTTTGTGGATAAATACTTCTTTACCTTGAATTCTATAAGTACATTGGAAACTAAGTTCTTGACTGTTTTAGCGAAGTTCAGAGTTACGGCTTCAGCCGTGATGGTTTCGGCTTTATCGCGCCTGAAGGCGCAACTCTGAACGTCAAACAACTTAATTTACGGTGTAATAAGTACGTTTCTTCCGAAGATAGATAAGCATCATTCGTTTATATACTGTAAGGCGTTATGAACGTTTCTATATCCTTGCTCGAACCCGGTTTGGGGTTGAGAAAGTTAATGAAGGAACTTTTGGTTATCTGTTGCTGAAAAGAATGGTTAGCGAAAAAGATCGGAGACTATAGACATGCCGAGCGAAATTATTGAGGGCTTTCAGCTTTCCCCTCAGCAGAAATATCTGTGGCCGTGGCAGCAAAACGATTCGTCGACGTATCGCGCCGAGTGCGTCCTGCTGCTCGCAGGCGAGCTTGACGCAGAGCGCCTGCAAACGGCCCTCCGACTCCTTGTCAATCGCTATGAAATTCTGCGCACGACCTACCGTTACCTGCCCGGGATGGACATCCCCCTGCAGGTGGTGATCGAGGACAGCGCACCGGCGTGGCACACCGTTGATCTGCCCGAGCTGCATCAACAACAAGCCGAGATTGAAGAACTGTTGCGTCAGGAGAGAAGGCGTGGGTTCGACTTCGAGCACGGCCCGCTCGTGCATGCCGTATTGCTCAGGATGGCGGCGGACAAACACATGTTGCAACTCAGCTTGCCCGCCGTGTGCAGTGACGCGTGGACGCTTAAGAGTATCGTCTCAGAGACGGCACGGTTCTACGCCGCAGGTACACACGACGGGGAACCGCATGATGAGCTTTTGCAATATGTCCGCTTCTCCGCCTGGCAGAACGAGCTGCTCGAAAGCGGAGACGGGCAAAGCGAAGAAGGCTTGGCTTACTGGCGAAAGAATGATCCGTCTTCGCTTCCGCCGGTTACGCTGCCGTTTGAAGCAAGGCCGGGCAAAGAAGCGGTCTTTGCCCCGGAGACCGTAACGTGCGAGATCGAACCCGGCGTTGCCGCGAAGCTCGCGGGGTTAATCGAGAAGTACGACACTTCGGTTGCCGTGGTGTTGCTGGCGTGTTGGCAGACGCTGTTGTGGCGGCTGAGCGGGCAAGCAGAGATCGCGGTCGGCTATGTCGGGGACGGCAGAGAGTACGAAGAACTACGCGGGGCGATGGGGTTGTTCGCGAAGCGGCTGCCGATAATTCACTGCTTCGATGAATCTATGCGATTCAGCGACGTTGTTAAAGCCGCCGACGGGCGAGTGCGCGAGGCCCGCGAGTGGCAAGACTACTTTGTGCCGAAACAGACGACCGCAACCAACTCAAATCTCCCTGCCAGCTCGAATCTCCCTGTCGGCTTCGAGTTCGAAGAAACGGTTCGGATAGAGGCTGCCGCCGGCGTGTCGTTCACGGTTCATCACCAGTACGTTTGCACAGACCGCTTCAAAATCAATTTATCCTGTCGGAGGGTGGATGGTTCTCTAACCATAGCTATTCACTACGATTCGCAACTGCTCGGGCGGGAGAACGTCAAGCGCATCGCCGCCCACCTCGAAACGCTGATCAGAAGCGCGGGTGAAAAGCCGGAGGCGTTAGCCGGTGAGCTAGAGATTCTGAGCCATGCGGAGCGTCATCAACTGTTGGTTGAGTGGAATCAGACACAAGGGACGTACCCATCCGATAGATGTATTCATGAGCTGTTCGAGGTTCAAGTCGAGCGCACACCCGGCGCACCAGCGGTGGTGTTTGAAGACCAGCGACTAAGCTACGGCGAGCTGAACGCCGAGGCCAATCGGCTGGCTCATTATTTGAGGGGGCGGGGGGTCGGGCCGGACACGGCCGTAGGTTTGTTGGCCGACCGCTCGGTGGAGATGATGGTCGGGTTGCTCGGCATTCTGAAGGCCGGCGGGGCCTACGTGCCGCTCAACCCCGAGCATCCGAAAGCGAGGTTGGCGCACCAGCTCGCAGATATTCAGGCTCGGGTGTTGCTCACGCAGGAAAAGCTTTTGGGCCGCGCGCCGGAATTCAGCGGCGACGTGGTGTGCCTAGACCGTGACCGAACGCTTTTTCAGGACGCGCCGGACGTCAATCCGGAGCGGGTCTCGTCGCCGGAGAATTTGGTTTATGTGATCTACACCTCGGGTTCAACCGGGACGCCGAAAGGCGTCGGCATCAGCCATCGCAATTTGGTGAACTACACGCACTTCATCTGCGAGAAACTACAACTGGAGCAAGCGGCGGACGCCGCCCAATTGCAGTTTGCGACCGTGACGACGATCAGCGCCGATCTCGGAAATACCTGCATCTTTCCATCATTGGTCTCGGGCGGATGCCTGCACGTCCTGAGCTACGAAGCGGTGACCGACGGAAACTTATTCGCCGACTATACGGCCGAGCATCCGATTGACGTGCTCAAGATCGTACCTTCGCATCTAAGGGCGCTGCTGGCAACGAGCGTGGCTGACCAAATCCTGCCGCGCAAGTACCTGATCATGGGCGGCGAAGCGCTCGGTTGGGATCTCGTCAAGCAGGTCACGGAGCGGGGCGGCAGCAACATCGTGCGCCGGGCGATTAACCACTACGGGCCGACCGAGGCGACCGTCGGATCGCTTACCTTTGATATAAGCGAAGATAGAATTGACAGCGAGTTATCGGCAACAATTCCGATTGGGCATCCCATCGCGAACACCACTGTTTACATTGTGGATAATCGCTTGCAGCCGGTGCCGGTGGGCGTGGCGGGCGAACTCTACATCGGCGGCGCAGGGCTCGCGCGCGGCTACCTAAACCAAGCGGAACTCACGGCCGAGCGATTTATTCCCGATCCGTTCAGCGCCGAAAACGGAGCGCGTCTGTACAAGACAGGCGACCTGGCGCGGTACTTGGCCGACGGCAGCGTGGAGTTTCTCGGGCGCGTTGATAATCAGGTGAAGGTGCGCGGCTACCGGATCGAGTTAGGGGAGATTGAAGCAACCCTCTTGCGGCACGCAGGGGTGCGCGAGACGGTCGTAGTGGCGCGGAAGGATATGGCAGACGAGCCGCGGCTGGTGGCCTACGTAGTGCCGCATCAAAAGCATGAGTGTACTACCGATGATCTGCGCCGCTTCCTGCAGGAGCAGTTGCCGGACTACATGATACCCACGGCCTTTGTGTCGTTGAAATCTCTACCGCTGACGCGTAACGGCAAGGTGGATCGTCAGGCGCTGCCCGCGCCCGAGGAGAGTTCTGAGTTGGAGAAAGCTTTCGTCGCGCCGCGCACCCCGACGGAGGAAGCGTTGGCGGGAATCTGGCGCGAAGTGCTCGGGGTGAAACAGGTTGGAGTCAATGACAACTTCTTTCGGCTCGGCGGGCATTCGCTGTTGCTGACCCGCGTCATCTCCCGTGTGCGCGCGGCGTTTGATGTGGAGTTGCCGCTGCGCAGCCTTTTCGAGGAGCCCACGATAGCTAAACTGGCTTTGACGATTGAAGATGTTTTAATGAAAGAGGTAGAGGGATTAACCGAGGACGAAGCTCGCCATTTCGCGGGATGAGCGTTGTTGGTTTTGACGAGTGATAAGTATGTCTATAAAAGATGACGCTTCAGAACGACGATCCAAGCTTTCGCCGGCGCAGCGGGAGTTGCTTGAAAAACGTTTGCGCGGCAAATCCGCGGGCGGCGCTATATCGCAAGCGATCCCGCGCCGTTCGCAGCAAAACTTTGTTCCCCTGTCGTTCTCCCAGCGGCGGCTATGGTTTCTGGATCAGTTGGAGCCGGGGAATCCCTTCTATAACGTTCCACGGCCGATACGCATGAACGGCGCACTCAATGTGGAAGCGCTCAGCCGGACGCTCAACGAAATCGTCGCCCGCCACGAGTCGCTGCGCACCACGTTCGATGTCATTGAGGGAAGCCCGGTGCAGGTCATTGCCCCGAGCCTATCGATGCCACTGCCGGTGATCGAACTGGGCGAGTT
>JACCTF010000779.1 GCA_013812565.1 Pyrinomonadaceae bacterium
CTCTTCCACATGGCCGTAATCGGCAGCTTGACCTTTTCATCAATAGTACGCTTCAAGAAACGCGCACCGTACATCGGGCTAAAACCTTTTTGAGTTAAAAGATCAATAGCACGTTCTGTGACCTCTACGGCTTTACCTTGACGCTCCATGTGCTGACGAAGCCTGTTGAGGTAAAGCTGTGCGATTTCCCTGACTTCGTCCATCGTGAGCGGCGAGAAGACGATGATCTCATCAATACGGTTGCGGAACTCCGGCGAGAACCGTTGCTCCGCAACTTTCATGACCTCGTTCTTCACAGCGCGTAAGTCACCAAGCGTCTTGGCTCCGAAGCCAAGCGGCTTTTCGTACTTCTTGAAACTCTCTGATCCTAAGTTCGATGTCATGATCACAATAGCGTCGGAAAGATACACCTTTTTGCCGCGCCCATCTGTCAGCCATCCTTCATCATAAGCTTGTAGAAAGAGGTTCATTAAGGTTGGCGACGCCTTTTCCACTTCGTCAAGCAATAACACTGTGTAAGGGTTCTCGCGCAACTGCTCAGTCAAAATACCACCGCGTTCCGAACCAACTATGCCGCGCGGCATGCCAATCAATTTCTCAATGCCAATGGTGCCATCACTGTATTCAGACATGTCGATGCGCACCATCTTCTCTTCGCTACCAAACATAAACTCAGCGACTGCTTTCGCTAACTCAGTTTTACCCACGCCTGTCGGGCCGAGGAAGAGAAGCACGCCGTCTGGTTTATAGTGCGACTCTTTGAGCGGCCCTTTGTTCAAGCGCAGACGTTGGGCAACGGCGCGTGTCGCTTCCTTCTGCCCAATGACGCGGTGACCCAACTCCGCTTCCATGTTGGCGAACCGATCAGTAGTGTCACGGAAAATCATGTCGCGGGGGATACGTGATTGCTGCGAGATAACGTCAATCACGTGTTCGGGCTTAACAACCATGGTTTGTGGCTCGTTGATTTCCACTTTGACCGACGCGGTGTCAAGCCAGCCGATTGCTTTATCGGGCAGATGGAGATTGCGTATGTACTTCGGAGCCATTTCGAGCGCCGTATTAATAGCATCGTCCGAAATAGTGACCGAATAGTTTTTCTCCAAACGCGGACGCAGGCCGAACAGGATTTCACGTGTCTCCTGAAGAGTTGGCTCTTCAACTTTAACGAGGCGGAAGCGGCGCGCTAACGCTTCATCTTCCGCAATGTACTCTTTGTACTCGGTCAGAGTAGTCGCTCCGATAATGCGCATCTCGCCGCGAGCCAAAGCTGATTTGAACATATTGGCGGCATCACTTGAGGTGCCAAGCGCTGCGCCGGCGCCAATGATGGTATGAGCTTCATCAATGAAGATAATGAGATTCTCTTTTTCTTTAACTTCATCAATAATGCCTTTGATGCGCTCCTCAAACATACCGCGCAACATCGTGCCGGCAACAAGACCGCCCATCTGGAGTTGAACGATGTGCGCACCACGTAAACGTGCTGGAACTTTTTCGGGTTCAAGTTCGATGAGGCGAGCCAGACCTTCAACCACTGCCGTTTTACCGACGCCCGGTTCGCCAACGAGCATCGGCGAGTTAGCGCGCTCGCGGTGGCAGAGTATTTCTATCATCTGTTGTATTTCGCGTTCGCGCCCGATGGTTGGTGCAATCTTGTCAGCACGTGCCAGACGGTTGAGCGAGACGCCGAAATGTTTAAGGTACGAAGGCAGTTCAAACTTCTTGCGATACTGCTCTTCTTCCTGCTCGCGTGCGCGAACGCGAATGCGCACGTTCTCCGCGACGGCTTCTGGGCTCACGCCAAGGTTGCTTAGAATTTCAATCAATAAGCTTCGATCATCACCCTTCGAAAGGGCCATGAACAAATCAGTCGATTCGATTGTTTTACGTCCTTGGCCGCGCGCGCGCTCCATTGCACGCTTGAACAGTTCAGTCGTCTCAGGCGCGATGCGCAAACTCTTGCCGACATGCTGAAAACGGATATTCTCCAAGCGCCGCTCAATCTGCGTCTTCACCATACGTGGATCGAGTGATAAGTCGCGTATTGTAGCGTTGAAAATATCCGTTTCTTCGCTCGCAAGAGCGTTCAGGATGTACTCAACTGCAATGTAATTTTGGTCACGTTGCCTGGATTCACGTACAGCATGTTCAAGAACCCGCTGGCCGCTCTCCGCAAATCTATCTTTGTAGGTTCCAAGGTCTACCATTTTGTATTTAACCCACCTGTTGTAAAGAAACTGTTGAGAATATCGTTTCCGTATCGATGGTGAAACAACTTGTGGCGAGATTTAACCTTATAATTTCAAGTCGCCTACCTTAGTGATCTCACACCGTTTTAGATGCGTCGTTGGCATACCTAGTTGTGCCCTCAAGAACGCCTACATCATAGCACAAGCTCCTTATCGCAAATATCTGTGAACCTTTCGCTGCGTAGTTAGCACGTTTTTATGGAGAGCACTTCGAAGCACACGCAAAAAGCGTCATAAAGAAGCGAGCGCCTGCTCACACTCAACAACATTATGAAAGAGTGAAACAAGCGCTCGTTCCGCACTACTATTGTAAAAAGCCAAGCTACAGCTTAATAGTCGTAATCTTCGCCGCCAGGCGTTGAAGGACTGGCCGTTTTCTTCTTCTCAGGCGCATCGGTTACGGCGGCGTCCGTAGTTAACATCAATCCAGCGATTGAGGCAGCGTTTTGTAGCGCTGTACGTACTACTTTTGTCGGATCGATAATGCCGGCGGCAACAAGATCTGTATACTCA
>JACCTF010000786.1 GCA_013812565.1 Pyrinomonadaceae bacterium
TCCTAAAAGTTACTGGCCGGGCGCGCCTGATTTAGCGGTGGAAGTTGTTTCGCCGGGCGATACGGTTTACGAAGTGGATGAGAAAGTAGCAGAGTGGCTGACGGCAGGCGCGCAAGCCGTATGGGTAGTTAATCCGAAGCGACGCACGGTAACCGTTCATCGCTCGCTCAATGATGCGGTCACGCTTTATGAGAACGATGAGCTTGATGGGCAGGATGTGGTGCCGAACTTCCGCTGTCGCGTCGCTGATATTTTCGTTTGAGTTACGCAGCTCAGGCTGCCGAGCGATGAAGTTTGTGCGATTGGTAAAGTACCGGCATGAGTAGCCAAAAGATAAGAGAAGCCGAGAACGCTTCAAGCTCACAAGCTCAGGATTTTTCACTCGCCCGCTTTCTCTCGCCGGAAGTGCTGGCGCAAATCAATTCGCTCGAATTGCTCGCGCGGGCCGTGGTCGAAGGCTTTATCGCCGGGCTTCACCGTTCGCCATTGACCGGTTTTTCGACCGAGTTTGCAGAGTATCGACAGTATCTGCCCGGCGATGATCTGCGCTATTTGGATTGGCGTCTGCTGGGTCGCACGGATCGTTACTTCATCAAGAAATACCGCGCTGATACGAACACGCAGTGCCATCTGCTCATTGATACCAGTCGCTCGATGCGCTACACAACGGGCAAAGTTACCAAGCTCCAGTATGCGCAGTACCTCGCCGCATCGCTCGCTTACCTTGCGAATCGCCAGCAGGATGCCGTCGGCCTCATCGCGTTTGATGAAACAGTGCGCACGCATGTTCCGGCGCGCAACCGCAGCGGACACATGCGCACCATCTTCGGCCACATGGCGCAGCTCGAGCCGGGCGGCGAAACACAATTAACCAAGATGCTGCATCAGGCAGCCGAGCGCATTACGCGCCGCGGCATCGTCGTTCTGATTTCTGATATGTACGATGAACCGGAAGCGATAACTGCCGCGCTCCAACATTTGCGCTTCAAGGGTAACGATGTCGTCGTCTTTCATGTACTCGACAAAAATGAAATCGAATTTGACTTCAATGGACTTGTGCTGCTCGAAGACGCCGAGACTGCCGAGCAGATGTCCGTCGTCCCGGAAGTCTTAGCTGACGGTTATCGCGCGGCGATCCGCAACCACATCGAACGACTTCGCGAGAACGCCGCTGCCAACCATATCGATTACGAATTACTGACGACCGATCAACCCCTGGACCAGGCACTGTTCTCTTTCTTAGCTAAGCGAGCCAGATAGTGAGCAGAAAGCAGAAGGCAGAAGTAGGCAGGAAGCGGAATATGGACAGCAGGAGATAAGCTGCATGATTAATCTCAAGATGAAACCGCAACAACGCTCGATCATCTACAAACAAAGGCTGCCTTCCGCCTTCTGCTTTCTGCTTTCTGCCTTCTAAGCTTTTATGTCGTTCCTTAATCCACTATTTCTTCTTGGCATGGCGGCGCTCGCGGCACCGATTCTGGTGCATCTGGTGCGGCGCAGTCGGGCGAAGCGCGTTGAGTTCCCTTCACTGATGTTTGTGCGCCGCATCCCGCAGCGCACAATGCGGCGCAAGCAGTTGCACAATCTGCTGCTGCTCGCCATGCGTTGCCTGGCGCTGTTGCTGCTCATCTTAGCTTTCACTCGACCTTATTTCAGCGGCGCGAACAGCGCTGAGGCAAACAGCGGCGACCGCGCGAGCGTCATTCTGCTTGATCGATCATTCAGCATGCGTTACGGAAATCGCTTTGAACAAGCCAAAGCGCGAGCGCTTGCAACTATTGACATCGCATCCGGCAATGACCAGTTTGCGTTGATCTGTTTTGATCAAGGGTATGACGTGATCCAACGCTTCACCGCTGAACCCGGACGACTGCGTACGCAGATCGAAAGTGTACAGACGGGTTGGAGCGGGACTGACTACGAGCAGGCTTTGCGTGGAGCCGAGGAACTGTTGAAAGAGGCAAGCGGGCGGGCGCGAAGCATCTATCTCATCTCGGATTTTCAAGCTACAGGCTGGGACGCGGAACAGGCTGCATACCGTCTGCGCAGTGACATCAAGCTCGTGCCGGTGGATGTTGCGGAGAATACGGCATCGAATGTTGCGGTTACTGATGTGAACGCGCACGCCGTCATCTATCAGCAGAAGTATGAAGACAAGGTTGGAGTGCGCGTCGCTAACTTCGGCGATGAAGCGCAAGAGAATGTACGAATCGAATTTCGCATCAACGATCAACCGATTGAGAAGCGCGAGATTAAGTTGTCCGCACGTGACTCGCAGATTGTTGAGTTTACAAATTTCAATCTTTCATCCGGCGTCAATCGCTCTGTTGTGACAGTGAGTATGGGAAGCGCGAATGAGTTTACGTTTGACAACAACTTCTATTTCACGCTTCGCCGCGAGGCGCAGGCTAAGGCGCTGATCGTAGAGAACGCGGGGCGCGGTCGAAGCGATAGCCTATTCTTGCGTAACGCGCTCACGACCGGTGAGAATCTGCCTTTCACCTTGACGGTCAAGACCGCGGGTTCGACTAATCCAGCGGAACTCGCCGAACATTCAATCGTGATTCTCAATGATGTGAGAAACTTGAGCTCGGCTTTTGCTGAGAATCTTGCACGGTTTGTTGAAGCGGGTGGAGGATTGATTATCGCGGCGGGCCGAAACACTGATGTCGAGGAGTTTAACCGAACGCTCGCGCGCGTGGCACCCGTGACGCTTGGGGAAGCGATCATCGCCCGTGGTGAACCAATCGCGATCAGCGAAATCAAGACGGATCATCCGGTCTTTGAAGTCTTCCGCAACAGCGGGCGTTTAGGGATGTGGCGTGTCCTCGGTTACCACCGCTCTGAGCCAAAGGGAAATTCGTCAGTCCTCGCGCGATATGAAGATGGCAGCCCAGCATTGGTTGAAGCACCATTCGGCGCGGGCAAGGTTCTACTACTCACTTCGACTCTTGACACGAGTTGGAGCGATCTGCCGCTGACGCCGCTTTATCTGCCGCTCGTGCGCCAGATGGTGCGCTATCTGGGCGAGCAAGAAGCAAACGCATGGCACACACTGGGTCAAACGTTCACCGTGCCGAAAGCGGCTGCCGGGGGCGCGCCTCCAGCGGTCGATACCCCAAGCGAACAGAGGCTCACCGAGCGCGTCCAAACAGCCACCGGCGATCTGCTCATCACGGCGCGCGAACCTGGTTTCTACCGCTTACGCTATCCGGAACAAGTGGAGTTCGCCGCTGTTGATTTGGACGGTAAAGAATCTGATCTAGCAAAACTCAACCTCGATGAGTTTCTGGCAGCAGTTACAAACGTCGGAGATGAACCGGCGAGCACGACGGCGGCGGCCGCTCAACCGAGCGATGATGAGATCGAAGCCAGGCAACGCATCTGGTGGCCGATGCTGATTGGGGCATTGTTGTTGTTCGTCGCTGAAGCGATAATTGCACGACGGACGAAGATGGCAAAAGTGATCGGGTAGAGAATGGTGCTGAACCAACAGTCATAATTATTCACTGACGGTGATTCGGCACTTAGTCAAAGTTGGTTCAAAGGTGCTTTATGAACTACAAAGGCAATGAACTCTTCAGCGTTATTAGCGCTGTACGGCGGCGGCGACTGTGTGTGCTCGCGCTGCGCGGCATCGCGATTAGCGTTGGCGTCGGCGCGGCGATTCTCGTTATGACCGGTCTTGCCGCTTACCGCTACCGGTATAGCGACACTGTACTGATCCTGCTGCGCGCCGTGGCTTTCATCGGCTTTCTTGCTACTGCTTATTTTGCGCTGCTGCGGCCACTGCTGAAACGCATTACGGATGTACAACTCGCCCGGTGGATCGAGGAGCGGCATCCGGATTTAAGCAATCGCTTCGTGACCACTATCGAAGTCACATCCAAAAGCAACCGGCAACCGGCATCAGGAGCAATCGTCGGTCGCCTCGTTGAGGATGCCGACCGGCGGGCCGCCGCAGTGAATCTCGATTATGTGATTCGCCGTAACGATCTGTGGGCTTATGCCAGCGCCGCTGTGAGTTGTGTGCTGTTGTTCGTCGGAGTGCTGCTCTATGGGCCAGAGCAGATCGTGAGCGGGGTTTCACAGCTTGCTGCGCCCGCAAGCATTGCCGCTACACCCAATGCACTTAGCATTACAGTCAGACCAGGTGCGGCGCGCGTGCCGAAGAACTCTGACCAGGAAATCACGGCGACGCTCGTTAATTTTGAAGGCGAGGAAGTAACTTTTTACGAGCGCAAAGCCGACGCCGAAGGTGAAGCGGCGCAATGGGTCGGACGATTGATGGAGCCGGCGAAAGAGAAGAACGACTTTCAATACGTCATCTTCAACATCCAAGATTCAAGCGAATACTTCGTCGAAGCGAATGGCATCAAGTCAGAGATCTTCAAGCTGAATGTTGTTGATCTGCCATATGTCAAACAGATCGACTTGCGCCTCGACTTCCCTTCTTACACAGGTATTGCAACTAAAACACTCGAAGACAGCGGCGACATCGCAGCGCTTCGCGGCACCGTCGCGCGGATCACTGCTCGTTTGACCGGAAATGTTAAGACGGCGCGCATCGTGCTGAACAACGGCAAGAAAATTGAGATGCGCCGCGAGCGTGAGAACGATTTTGTCGGGCAGGTGACGGTGGCGGGCGACGCGAGTTATCACATCGAATTAACCAGTGTGGACGAAGAAACTTACAACGGCTCGAACGAGTATGATGTTTCGCTGCTTGAAGACCAGCCGCCGGTAGTAACTTTCGAGAAGCCCGGACGCGATACCAAAGCAACCAGCGTCGAGGAAATCTTTACGCAGGCGAAGGCCGAAGACGACTACGGCATCGCTTCAATCGAGATGTTCTTCTCGGTCAACGGCGGCACTGAACAGAAGGTCGACCTCGCCGGTTTGAAGCGCGGCCAAGCGCACAGCTTGAGCGGAACGCACACCTTTTTCCTCGAAGAGTATGGCTTAAAGCCCGGCGACTTTGTTTCTTATTATGCAAAAGCTCGCGATGCACAAAGCGAAGCGACGAGCGACATCTATTTCATCGAAGTCAAACCTTTTGATCGTTCGTTTAGTCAAGCGCAGCAGCAGGGCGGAGGTGGTGGTGGCGGGGGCGAAGATCAGAACGCGCTGACACGCCGCCAGAAAGAGATCATCGCCGCGACGTTTCGTTTGCTGCGCGAAGGAGCAAAGGCTTCAACACAAGAGCAGATTGAGAACTACAACACGGTGACGCTCGGCCAAGAGCGACTACGCGATGACGCGAGAGGTTTAGTTGATCGCATCCGGCGACGGATGGGCGCGCAATTGGGCGAGCAAGAAAAGTATGCAAAGTTGGTGGAGCACATCACGCTTGCCACGCAAGAGATGGAGGGAGCGCTTAATCGTTTGAAATCGCGCACCGGCAAAGAGGCGCTTCCACCTGAACAACGCGCGCTTCAGCAGTTGCTGCAAGCCGACGCAATCTTTCGTGAAACGCAAGTCGCTTTCGGCAGTGAAGGCGGCGGGGGGGGCAGCAGCAACGCGCAGGCCGAAGAGTTAGCTGATCTATTCGAGTTGGAACTCGACAAGATGAAGAACCAGTATGAGACTCTGCGGCGCGAGCAGCAGCAGCAAGCGGGTCAGCAGAAGGATGAAGCGCAACGCAAACTCGAAGAGCTGGCTCGCCGTCAGCAGCAACAACTCGAACAGCAACAGCGTCAACAGCAAGCCGGGGCACGCAACCAGAGCGGCGGTGGTGGTGGCGGAAGCTCTCGCCAGCAGCAACAGTTAATTGATGAGACGCGCCAGGCCGCACGCGAACTCGAACGCCTGTCGCGTGAACGCCGCGACACCCGGTTGCAAGAACTGAGTCGGCAACTCAAGCAAGCGGCTGATGAGATGCAACAGGCGCAAGCCGCATCGCAAAGTAACAATCAAACGGAATCCGTCGCCCAGGGGTTGCGTGCGCTCGAACGCATGGAGCAAGCGCGCCACCGTTTGCAACAATCACAACAAGCGACCGGCAATCAATCGCTCGGAGAGTTGCGCCAGCAGGCGGCTGAAGCAGCGGCGCGTCAACGCGAGATCACAAAGGATGTTGAATCCTTATCTCGTCGCAACGGTACGGGTGATGCCGCGAATGAAGCGAAGCGACGACTGACTGAGCGAAAAGATGCGCTGGCTGATTCAGTGGGTAATCTCGAAAGAGACATCGAACAAGCAGCGGGCAAACTCGGCAGCAATCAGCAAAAGGCGAAAGATGGAATGCGCGAAGCCGCCGGGTCGCTTCGTCGTAACCGCGTGGCCGACCGCATACGTCAGAACAAACAGAACATCGAAGGCAATCAACAGGAAGCGGCGCGCGCCGGTGAGCGGATGATTCAAGAAAATCTCAATGAAGTCGCCGAACGTTTGCGCTCTGCCGAGCAGAACGCCAATCGAGGCGCAGCCGGGGGCGGCGCGGAGGAAGCGCTCGACCGTACACGCCAACTTGCCGACAACCTTGAATCACTGCGCCGCCGCTTGGGTGAGCGCGAAGCGAAGGGGCAGCAACGCCAACAAGCGGGCAATGCGTCATCTCAGCCCGGTCAACAACAAGGTCAGCAACGAGGCCAGCAGCAAGGGCAGCAGGGGCGTGGGCAGCAGCCGGGTCAACAGCCGGGTCAAGAGTCTGAGCAGTCCGGTCAGCAGCCGGGTCAACAAGCTGGTCAAAGCGCGTCTCGCTCGCAGCAATCAGGTCAGGGCCAGTCAGGTCAAGCTGGTCAGCAGGGTCAGCCAGGGCAAAGGCAGTCCGGTCAAAATCAAACCGCCGGTTCGGGTGACCAAACGGGTCAAGCTACTC
>JACCTF010000801.1 GCA_013812565.1 Pyrinomonadaceae bacterium
ACCCAAACGTGGAGCGGCATCTTCGTCGCGGCGGTCGTGCGGTGGTACTTGCCGATTCGAAGGAAGCGTTTCCGGCCAGCGCACCTTTCAAGGCCACGCCGCGCGCCGGTTCCGATTTGGATGGCAACTGGGTCACAAACTTTAACTGGATCAGGTCGGACGCTGCGCCGTTTCAAGATGTTGCCTTCACCAAACTACTCGGCTTCGAGTCAGCGAAAGCCATCCCGCGTTACATCATTCAGGGCGTGCGCGGTGAAGATAACAGAGACGTTCACGCAGGAATCTTCTACGGCTGGGTGAACAACAACGCGGCGCTCGCGTTGCAGATGCGCGTCGGAGAAGGCAAAGTATTCGCCACCACATTTCGGTTTGATGAATACGGCCCAGATCCATACGCCACGCATCTGCTCGACTCAATCATTCGCTACGTCAGCGGAGATGGTTTCGCGCCGAAACTTGCTTGGGAAGCGGAGGCCAACAGAAAAGGATGAAGGACTCACGAAAGGATGAAGGATGAAAAAGAAGCGAATGGCTCTTTCTGTCTTCACTTCATCCTTTCGCCTTCACCCTACATCCTTTCTGAACTCCTTCCGCCTTCATCCTTCATCCTTACCAAATTACCCCACGGAGGAAGTTTATGACACGCGCCACGAGTTTGATCTGGATTGATTACGCAGTGATGCTGATTTACTTTGCCTTTGTGCTTGGCATTGGCTTTGCCCTGAAGCGGTACATGCGGACGAGCACCGACTTCTTTCTTTCGGGTCGTTCAATCCCCGCCTGGATTACGGGCCTGGCTTTTCTCTCCGCCAATCTCGGCGCGCAGGAAGTGATCGGGATGGGGGCGTCGGGCGCAAAGTACGGTATCGCGACTTCACACTTCTACTGGGTCGGCGCAATCCCGGCGATGGTCTTTGTCGGACTATTCATGATGCCGTTCTACTACGGCTCGCGCGCCCGCTCGGTGCCGGAATACCTGAAACTGCGCTTTGATGAAAAGACGCGCGCCCTGAACGCCATCTCGTTTGCGCTGATGACGATCTTCTCTTCCGGCGTCTCGATGTACGCGATGGGCAAACTGTTTAATCTGCTGCTCGGGTGGGATTTCAATTTCAGCATGATCATCGCGGCGGTGATCGTGCTTGCCTACACATTCCTCGGCGGCTTGACTTCGGCAATCTACAACGAAGTGTTGCAGTTCTTCATGATCGTTTTTGGTTTCATCCCGCTCGTATATCTGGGATTGCGCGATGTCGGAGGCTGGAGCGGATTGCAAGCCAGGTTAACAACCGTCTCAACCGAGAACGGCTTCGCGCCGACCGCTTACACACAATCCTGGCAATTTATGGGCGACGCGGGGTCGAACCCCTTGGGCGTCGAGTGGTTCGGTTTATTGATGGGCCTCGGGTTTGTTCTCTCCTTCGGCTACTGGTGCACGGACTTTCTGGTTGTGCAACGGGCGATGGCCGCCGATTCAATGTCGGCCGCCCGGCGCACCCCGTTGATCGCGGCGGTGCCGAAGATGCTCTTTCCCTTTCTCGTAATCCTGCCCGGCATGATCGCACTCACCGTCGGTTCGCGAGTCGCCGCCCCCGTCACGGCTCACAACCCGTCTTCAACGACTGCTACGGTCGCCAACGCTTCGTTTCAACCAGGGTCTGCAACGACTGCAACAAGCACGTCTGCTCAAACCACAACTGCGGGAATGAGCGGGCGTGGAATAATCCCGCCGAAGATCAATGAGGCAACAGGTCAACCTCTGCTCGATAGCCGCGGGCGCGTGGTGCTTGATTATGATCTGGCGACGCCGATGATGCTTATCAACTATTTCCCCGCCGGGATGCTCGGCCTCGGGCTGACGGCGCTGCTCGCTTCGTTCATGTCAGGCATGGCCGGTAATGTTACGGCCTTCAACACCGTCTGGACCTACGACATCTATCAAAGCTACATCCGCAAAGGCGCGTCCGATGAACACTACTTGTGGATGGGACGCATTTCCACAGTGTTCGGCATTGCGCTCTCTATCGCGGCCGCATACGTCGCGGTTCGTTTCAACAACATTATGGAACTGCTGCAACTTGTCTTTGCCTTTGTCAATGCACCGCTATTTGCGACCTTCGCCCTCGGCATGTTCTGGCGACGCACGACGGGACACGGAGCTTTCACCGGGCTTGTCTCAGGCACTACGGCGGCGGCACTGCATCATGGATTCTCGCTCGCAGAGGGCGCGGTCCCGGGTGTCAAGGGCGGCTTCTTCGGTCAACTCGCTGCCTACCCGAGTGAGATGGCGCAAACTTTCTGGACGGCCATCGTCGCGTTCGTCGTGTGCTTTAGTGTGACGGTTATTGTCAGCTTGTTGACGCGCCCGCGACCGGAGGAAGAACTGCGCGGCCTTGTCTATTCGCTAACGCCGCGGCCCGAGGACACGGAAACCCTCTGGTACAGGCGGCCCGCAGTGCTCGCCGTGATTGTTCTCGCGCTCACCTTGATGCTTAACATCATCTTTTTCTAAGAACTCGAAAGTGACAAGATGGAAGCGATGTGAAATTAACAATGCGCGCGACTTTGAACACCCTGACTATTGTTCTGCCGTCGAGGTCAGCAGCGAATGCCGCATTCCGAGTTGGTCTTGCTTGTCACTGTTTACTTGTCACTTCTGAGTAAGAAGAAAATAGGAGGAAACGAATTATGGGTCTTGATGTTCGACTGCCAATCGGCGCAATGTTTGCCGTGATCGGGGTGCTTCTCACCGTCTACGGTTTATTAACGGGTGGCGACCGAGCGTTGTACGAACGCTCGCTTTTCGTCAACATCAATCTTTGGTGGGGCGTGGTGATGTTCGTCTTCGGCCTTGTAATGCTTCTCCTCGCGCGTCGTGGTTTGTTAGCTGAGAGAACGCAAGGAGCACATCCAACCGCGGATTCTCCCGAAGGCCGCCGAACAGAAGCCCGCGAGCGTGCCGAAGGACTCGAAAAGTGATAAGTAGTAATGCATGATGAGATAAAGGCGGAAGCGCAGGCTTTCCCGGTGATGGCGCCGGCCCATCAGTGTTTGAAGTCAAAAGTCCTAAGCCTGCCTGTAGAAGACAAGAATGATCCTAACTTCGGAATTCGAGCTTACCGGCTCATCATTCATCACTACTAAATTCGGGGGACGTATGCAAAC
>JACCTF010000844.1 GCA_013812565.1 Pyrinomonadaceae bacterium
GGCGGCGGCAAAGGCGCGGCGATTGGCGCGGCGATCGGCGGCGCGGTCGGAACGGGTGGGGCCATCGCGACCCGCGGCAAGGAAGTGAGACTCGAACGCGGACAGCGACTGCTGATACGCACTTCCGGCGACACACGAAACCAGTAGGCAGAAGGCAGTAAGCAGAAGGCAGCAACAGCAATGTGGTTTTCTGCCTACTGCCTTCTGCTTACTGCCTTCTGTTTTAATCATGCTGCTCACGTTGCTGACAGACTTCGGAACCACAGACTACTTTGTCGGCGCGATGAAGGGGGCGATCCTGTCGGTTAATCCAGATGCGCGGATTGTTGACATTACGCATGATGTCCCGGCGCACGACGTCCAGGCCGGGGCGTGGACGCTCTTGGCTGCGTGTCAAAGTTTTCCAGAAGGATCGGTTCATGTGGGCGTGGTTGATCCCGGCGTCGGGTCGAGTCGCCGCCCCATTTTGATTGTGCAGCGTGAGCGTTTCTTCGTCGGGCCTGACAACGGATTGTTCAGTTACCTGGTTGACCCGGAAGCAAACCCGCGTGTCTTTCATCTGACAAACGAGCGGCACTTTCGCCATCCTGTAAGCGCGACCTTTCATGGGCGCGACATCTTTGCCCCGGTCGCCGCGTGGCTGACGCGTGGCGTTGCGCCAGAAGAATTTGGAGAACGGGTTGCAGACTATACACGGCTCGACACGCTGACTCCGGCGAAGCGTGAGGAGGGCGTCGTTGAAGCAACGATTATTCACATCGACCGCTTTGGCAACTGCGTCACCAACATCACACGCCGCGACTTGAGCGAGAAGGCAGAAGCGCGGGGCGCACGCCTCTTTGTAAACAAACAAGAGATACACTCGTTTCGTCGCTTCTTTGCTGAGGAATGGGTTGCGGCGGCATCGCAAAGCGCGGATGAGTTGTTCGCTGTTTGGGGCAGCGCGGGCTTTCTTGAAATCGCCAGTTTCCGTCGCTCCGCCGCTGACCTGCTGAAGGCAAAGCGAGGTCAAACGATTACGTTGATGGTGGATTAAATTCTTCCGTCAAACAAAGCCTTAGTGACAGGTGACAAGAGACGAGTGAAAGAGAGAACACCGCAACTCAGAACACAGCAGTCAGAATAAAGCAGTCATGCTTCCGAGTCCTAAATTCTGAGTCCTGAGTCCTGTATTCTTACTTGTCACTTGTCACTGTTTACTTGTCACTTCCAATAAATTGTTTTTGACACTTTTTGCGGGGCAGTGCTATCTTCAGCGCATCTCAAATCAATCAAGGACACTCAGCATGGAAAAAGCGAAGGACTCAACCGCTGCTGCAAAAGGCCCTGCCGGTCTCGAAGGTATTGTCGCCGCGACTTCAGCAATCGGTGACGTTGATGGCATCAATGGTGTACTGATCTACCAGGGCTACAATGTCCACGACCTCGCCGAACACTCGACGTTCGAGGAAACCGTCTATCTGCTCTGGCACGGGCGACTGCCCACGAGATCGGAACTCGACGAACTGCATCGCTCACTCGCTGAGAACAGCACCCCGCCGCGCGAAGTCCTGGAGATGATGCGGCATCTGCCGAAAGACGCGGAGCCGATGGACTTGATGCGCACCGCCGTCTCCGCCCTCTCGCTCTACGACCGCGAATGCTGCGACACCTCGCGCGAAGGCGCACTGAGGACCGCGACGCGCCTCACCGCGCAACTGCCCGTCATCGTCGCCTCTATCGAACGCATACGCAAAGGGCAGGAACCAGTCGAGCCGAAGAAGGATCAATCGATTGCGACGAACTTTCTCTACATGCTGCGCGGGAGTTTGCCCGATGAACGCGAGGCCCGCATCTTCGACGTCGCGCTCATCCTCCATGCCGACCATGAATTGAACGCTTCGACCTTCACCGCGCGCGTCGTCGCCGCGACGCTCGCCGATATGTACGGCGCGGTGACAGCGGCCATCGCCGCGCTCGCCGGGCCACTGCACGGCGGCGCGAACACCGAGGTGATGAGGATGCTCCTAGAGGTCGGCTCAGTCGAGAATGTCGATTCGTACATCAAGGATGCGCTGGCGCAGAAGAAGAAGATCATGGGCTTCGGTCATCGCGTTTATAAGACGGAAGACCCCCGCGCGACATGGCTGCGTCGGTTCTCGGAGGAGATGGGCAAGGCGAAGAATGATACGAAGTTCTTCGAGATGTCGCGCAAGGTCGAAGAGGTGATCATGCGCGAGAAGAGTCTCTACCCGAACGTCGATTTCTATTCGGCTTCGACCTACTACATGATGGGCATCCCGCTTGATCTCTTTACGCCCATCTTCGCCGTGAGCCGCATTAGCGGTTGGACCGGCCACATCCTCGAACAGTACGCTAATAATCGTTTGATCCGTCCACGCGCCGAGTACACGGGGCGACGCAATGTGCCTTATGTGCCGATTGATCAAAGGTAGGAAGTCCAAAGACAGCGAACAAGAATCAAACACTCATCACCATCAGCCGTCAGCTTTGATC
>JACCTF010000859.1 GCA_013812565.1 Pyrinomonadaceae bacterium
GGGTGATGGTCGGGTATGCGGTGACAACCTCATCCGCGCTCATCCCGAGGTGCTCGTGTAAGATCACGATGTCCATGACGCGGATGCGGTGCCCGGCGATGCACGCCTTGCCGCCGCAGACGCCGGGTATTTTGGTGATGCGTTCTGTTGAAACGTTTGTCATAACTACGTCAAAGCTGCTCAGGTCTTCACTGATAACTAACAGTAGCTCAAGGTAAATCAATGTCGTCGGCATCATTTGAGTTACGTATGAAGCTAACAAGCTTTTCAAGCATCGGCTTCAAATCAAGAATACTTAGATTAGCAGGGTATTTTACAACTTCGTGAGCTACTTTCACCTTGTCGACATCTTTCACCATAGCACCCTTCGAGTTTTTGTAATGCAAGCTATTATCAAACTGACCAACGCTCGCTAAACGAACAGCACTTGGGTGAACCTTCTTTACACATTCTTCGAGTATTATTGGTGGTAAATAGTTCTCGATCTCTCGACCTTTTGTAATCCAAGCGAAACCAGGGCCATTGTCGAACTCAGTTTTGACTCTGCGTTTAGTGTCATTTATACGTCCACCTTGTTTCGCCCTATCACTGACGATCAAGATGCTGATATGGCGGTTGAGGCGGCGTAGAGAAATAAACTCTGTTACTTCTGGGTCTAAGGCGGAAAGATGACTTAACAAACGTCCACCGTAGAACATAATTGAGTAGTGAATACCTTCAATTAACTTTGCGTCCACAGCGTGAATCCAATGATTCAAGTAGATGCGATCAGAAGGCCCTTCAACCCAAATGACACAATTAGCTTGGAGCAAGTCTGACGCGCGGTAACCCAAATCAACGCAAACGAGCGACTTGGCCGTAGCCGTGTAAACCGGGTCAACAGTAGATGCGCCGTCTTGATGGCGGATGTGAAAGATTGCAGCGCCCGACGTGTCGAGAAGATGCGCGGAGTGTGTAGTGAAGAAATACTGGTTATCTGTCTTATCAGCCAAGTAGCGAACAAGCTTTCTTTGGAGCAGAGGATGAAGATGCAACTCCGGTTCTTCAATACAGAGCACTTGCTCGCGAAGTACAGTTGCGGCTGCGGCTAAAATTATTACTTCATGAACTCCCGTTCCAAGAGAAGTTAGCGGCAATGTTCTGTTATCCATATGAACAAGGATGACGTCACGTTCATAAGGTATCTCCAACTGCGCCGATTGATTACCAACAACTTTTCTCAAGAATTGGTTGATCTCTTCAAAGTGACGCTTGAGGTGCTGCGCGTCATGCTTCGGGTGTTGCAGTCGTGCCAACCTGTCTATTATCCCAACGCCGCTAAAATCATCAGCAGTTGAACCGGCATCGCCGATTCTGCGGATAGCAGGTATCAATCTAATTTCGGGCTGGCTGATTGACTGCCGACCTAAATGGCCAAGTGTCTCAGGAATCCAATGTGCATTGATGTCGCCGCGTTGTTGATTCGTAAGTGTTGCCCACAGATCAAACCATTCATCCTTCCTCAATATATCCTCAGCTTTTACTTGCGACACGAGGTCCTCATCTAGGGAAACAGGGCGGCCTGAAACCGAACTTCCGTAGTTAAACCAAGCGCAATCTGTTCCGAGAGAGAGAGTTTGAGACCTTAACAGTCGCTCAAGCATTGAAGCACGTCTAGAATCTCCGCATTTGTTTGCGATAGTTTTGAACTTATCGCTGTCAATCGGCAGACACCATGCAAACCTTACTTCTCCGTTTTCTTGCCCCACAGGACGGTCTAGGGCCCCGAAACTCAGACCAGACAAGTTTTGGATTGCCGAAACAGCTGTCTTGTAATGATGAGCGAGGAAAGAAAGAACATTTGACTTACCTGAGTTGTTCTGCCCTATAAGGATATTGATCTTTCTGAGCGGACCGATACGTTGAATCTGATTTTTAAAACTTCTGTACCCCGAAATGCCAATACCATCTATGTACATAGGTAAACAGGTGACTCACTCACTTAATTTTCAAGGTTGTCGCTAAATTTTAGCACGCTGCATGAAGCGCGGAGAGGAACGGCTTTAGTCCTCCGCGCGAGCGCGTTCGGCCACAAGGCGTCGGTAGGCTTCTGCGCGCGGAAGGCCGAGGTCACGGGCCACGCGTTTGAGTGCCGCGCGCTGATCCAATCCTTCGCTTTCGAGGGCGTCCACGCGCTCTGCGATGCTCATAGTTGCCGCAGTTTCAATCGTTGCTTCCGTACCAAGCGGGGTACGGTCAATGAGGATCACCATCTCGCCGCGTGCTGCTCCTTCCACAGCGAAGCGCTCTGCCAGTTCGCTTAAACGTCCGCGTGCAATATCTTCGTGCAGCTTGGTTAGTTCACGCGCGACGACCGCTTCGCGCTCGCCTAAAATTTCTCGTGCATCAGCAAGCGACTCAGCGATGCGGTGCGGCGATTCGTAAAAAATCAGCGTGGCCGGGAGCCTGCGAACCTCACTTAGGCGCGCCCGCCGAGCGGTGGAGCGAGCGGGCAGAAAGCCGCCGAAGAAGAATTCATCAGTTGGTAAACCCGATGCAATGAGCGCTGCGACGAAAGCTGCCGGGCCGGGCACCGGCACAACCCTTAACCCTTGTTCAATGCAAGCGCGCACCAGGCGAAAACACGGATCGCTGATGCCCGGCGTACCGGCGTCAGAGACAATGGCGATGCTCGCTCCGGTCTCTATCATCCGGCTGAGTTCGGCGGCGCGCTCCCGTTCATTGTGCTCGTGATAGCTGGTGGTTTTGGTTTTGATCTGGTAGTGATCCAATAGTTTGCGTGTGTGACGTGTGTCTTCGCAGGCGATTAGATCAACCTCGTTGAGGATGCGTAAAGCGCGGTGGGTGATGTCTTCAAGGTTGCCGATTGGCGTTGCCACCAGGTAGAGCGTGCCTGTCATGGGCGCTATTGTCGCATCATCTTTTCCAAAGACAGAAGCCCTGCTTGTTCACTGATGAACAAGTAGGGCTTCTATCGTCGGGGCGCGAAAGACGTGTGAAGCAGCTTACGCGGGATTATTGATCACCGGACTCGCTAAAAGCGTGTCTGCAAACTAAGTTCTGTAAGCCACCAGAGCAGATGCTAACCATAGAAAGGCCG
>JACCTF010000872.1 GCA_013812565.1 Pyrinomonadaceae bacterium
GGCAGTGGGCAGTGGGCAGTGGGCAGAACCCTCGGTCTTTCCTCGGAGCGTGTATTGAATAACCGTGGTGTTTTCGCCGTGGATCATGAAGAGTGACACTTCGATCTCAAGGCCTTCAACCTCATAAGTGAAAACCGGGAAGGGATCGAGGCGAAACTCTGTTTGGTGCTGACAACCTTGTGGATGGATACGGCCGGGGTATTGATTAACGGATAGATCGAACCGACGTCCGCCAATGACAAGCGTCTCTTCAAGTTTTGAGAGCATGACGAGACGCCCGACCGGCGGCTTGGTCGCGGCAATGAGCAACCCGTGATAGCGCCGCGTGTTGAGGTTTGTGATGGTCGAAGAGGCGAAGCCGCCAAGACCGTTCGTCTCAAGCCATTCGCGCGTCAAGGCGTCTTCGAGGTTGCGGCATATCTCTTTGCCGAAGCGGATCATTCTGACCTTATGCTCAGTTCAGGCATTGACTTGGTATGATCTTATCCTTAACTTTACCAACGGAGCCACTATCATCATAATGGAGTTGCGAGGAGCTTGGCCGCGAACGGTTTTCAAACCTTGCTTCTTGTTAACGCCTGTAGAAGAAGCTTCAGGAGAATAGCATCATGTCAAACACAACAGTTCCAAAAACCAACAACGCGCCGCTTAAAAGTTTCGATGAGTGGGAAGATTTCGTAAAGGCGCGCTACCCTGAAGAGGGTCATCCCTCATCCACTAAGAACCAATTTCAAAGCAACGATCCGAACAAGAAACTGGAGCAGTTTCGCGACTACAAAGCCGAAGCGCGCAGCAGCGTTAAAGAGTTTTATCGTCTCAATCATACGCATCAAACTTTGGATTATGTACTGGCAAAAAAGCGGCAGTATCTATCCAAGACAAATCGCCAGATGGGCATTTGGGAAGCGATGGAGTTTCTTAACACGCTGGTTGATGACAGCGACCCGGACACGGACCTCGCACAGATCGAACATCTCATGCAAACAGCCGAAGCGATTCGCCGCGACGGGCACCCGCGATGGTTCATCCTCACCGGATTGATTCATGATCTCGGCAAAATTTTATGCCTGTATGATGAGCCGCAGTGGGCCGTCGTCGGCGACACGTACCCGGTTGGTTGTCAGTATTCGGAGCGGGTGGTCTTCGCTGAATTTTTCGCGGATAACCCGGATAGCCGGAATCCGCAGTTGCAAACTAAGACCGGAATCTACGAGGAAGGCTGCGGGCTTGATAACGTAAATCTATCTTGGGGACACGACGAGTATCTTTATCATGTGGTCAAGGATTACCTGCCGGAAGAAGGCTTGTACATGATCCGCTATCATTCCTGCTACGTGATTCATCGCGAGCACGAGTACGGGTATTTAATGAACGAACATGATCGACAGATGTTCGCTTGGGTCGATGCCTTCAACCCTTACGACCTTTATTCCAAAAGCACGGAGCGGCCCGACGTGGCAGCTTTAACGCCATTCTACAAAGAGCTAATCGCAGAATACTTTCCGCCGAAGCTTGGGTGGTAAATTATCCGGCTCATGTAAGCATCAGATGCTCGCAGTCAGTCTGCTTGATGTTTAGAGTTCACGCTTGAGCGTGGTTCTTTGCGTCGGCAGAAGTGTCAGCGACGTCGTGCATGGGCCAACTTCTATGCGATAAACAATTGTAGAATTTTCTATGAAGCTGTTCCGAAGTGTTATCTTCTGGTGCCACCTGCTGGTGGGTGCAACTGCCGGTCTAATTATCTTTATCATGTCAGTCACCGGCGTGTTGCTGACCTACGAACGGCAGATCATCGCCTGGGCCGACACCCGCGGCTACCACGTCGCACGGCCCTCTCCGGCGGCAACGCGCCTCTCCGTGGAAACACTGCTTGTTAAAGTGCGCGAGAAGCGGCCCGCTCTCCCCTCTACCATCACCTTGCGCGCTGACCCGGCAACGCCTGCCGCCTTCGGCTTCACGGGCGGGCGCACTATTTTCGTCAATCCCTATACCGGCGAAGTGCTGGGCGAAAATGCCCGTAGAATCCGGCCATTGTTTCGAAAGATCACCGACTTGCATCGCTCGCTCGGCGCGCAGGGCGAACGTCGCGACATCGCGCGTGCCATTACGGGCGCATGCAATCTAGGCTTCCTGTTCCTCGTGACAAGCGGCTTCTACTTGTGGTGGCCGCGGAAGTGGACGTGGAAACTAATCAGGAACGTGACGTGGTTCAGACGTGGGCTTTCGGGGAGGGCGCGCGATTTCAACTGGCACAATGTGATCGGCTTCTGGTTGGTGGCACCGCTCTTTATCGTCGTGCTGTCGGCGACTGTAATCTCGTATCCGTGGGCAACCAACCTCGTCTATCGTCTGGTCGGCGAAACGCCGCCCACACCGCGCACGGCTCCCGCTCAAACACCTGTCAACGTCGCTCCCCAGCCTGGCGCGATGGAGAATCGTGACGCGCAAGAAGCGCCGCCGGATGGACTCGACCGATTGTGGGTGCGTGCTGAACAACAGGTGTTAGGTTGGCAGAGCATCACTCTGCAAATGCCGACCTCGCTGGACGCGCCCGTGACGTTCACGATTGATCAGGGTAGTGGCGGACAACCTCATAAGCGCGCGCAACTGATGCTGGACAGAACAAACGGCGAGATTGTGCGCTGGGAGCCTTTCTCAAGCTACACACGTGGCCGGCAGATCCGCTCGTTCCTGCGGTTTGCGCACACGGGCGAAGTGGGTGGGATCGTCGGGCAGACCATCGCCGGGCTTGCCTCGCTCGGCGGCGCGATGCTTGTCTGGACGGGGCTTGCGCTCGCCTGGCGGCGCTCCCGCGCGTGGACGGCGAGGCGATCAGGAGCAGGTCGCATTCGTGCTGACTCACGGCTGGCAGAAGATGCGACTGACCCGAGCTAGTGAATTACTCCGACTGGTATTTGTCTCAAGCCGGAGTTATGAAGAAATCACATTACTCAAACGAAGTGATTTGATGACGAGTATAAAGGGAGGTCAGACATTTACCGAGGAGCGCAACATTCGTATGTTTGATCTTGGCGCTCGTATAAATGTCTCTGAATCTTTACATTCGATTCAACAGGGAGAAAGGTATGACACGTAAATCAACACGGCGCGTTTTTTTGGTTACGGGGGCGGCTGCTGGAACAGCGGCGGTTGTTGGTGGAGCAGTTATCTCAAGACGCGCAGCCGGAACTTCTGAGACGGCAGTGGTCGAAGCCGGGCTAACACCCACCGGGCCGCCGATGCCGGAGCGTGTGCTGGGACGAACCGGAGTTCAGATTCCTGTGTTCGGTCTGGGAGGGGCGGGCCAAACCCCGCTGGACAAAAAGGGAAAAGAGCGTGAAGCCGTTGCGCTTGTCGAAGCGGCACTCAAGCTTGGCATTCGCCACTTTGATACGGCCGCCAGCTATGGAGAGAGCGAGTTCCACCTGGGGATGGTGCTGCCGCCACATCGCGCCAAGCTGTTTCTGTCAAGCAAGACGGATGCGCGCGACCGTGACGGCGCGCTACGGGAACTTGAGCGGTCGCTCAAACGCTTGAAGACCGACCACCTTGATTTGTGGCAGATGCACCACGTTTCAACAAACGAAGATTTGGACAAGATCTTTGGACGCGATGGCGCAATCCATGCTCTAGATGAAGCCAAGCAGCAGAAGCTCGTTCGGTTCGGCGGCATCACCGGCCACCACGAACCAGCAATCATCCTCGAAGGTTTGCGGCGCTACGACTTCGACGCCACGCTCATCTGCGTCAACGCCGCAGACAAACATCATCCGCGCCCGTTCATCCCGATTGTGCTTCCCTACACACGCGAGAAGAACATCGGCGTCGTTGCCATGAAAGTCCCGGCCTACGGTCGCTTGTTCAAGCCCGGCGCGCTTGACGGCATGCACCAGGCGATGGGCTACAC
>JACCTF010000897.1 GCA_013812565.1 Pyrinomonadaceae bacterium
GTTTGATTTAGTGCCGACGAGTTTCAACTTGAGCCAGTTGTTTGCGGCAGGGCGATTATTGCTCATGTAGTCATTTCGCAGCAGCGACGGCGGCTCGTTCATATTCATAACTAAAACATCAATGTCGCCATCGTTGTCGTAATCACCGAAGGCGCAACCGCGACTCGACTTCGCGGTTAACACACCCGGGCCAGACTGTGCGCTCACATCTTGAAAACGATTATTGCCCAAGCTGCGATACACCAGGCGCGGCGTGCGGTGCGGATACTCTTTAAAGAACTTTTCGACCTCCGGGTAGACGTTGCCGGTAACGGTGAAGATGTCCGTCCAGCTGTCGTTGTCGAAGTCGAACATCCCCGTGCCCCACTGCACGTAAGGCGTGTGGTCGAAACCTGCCGCTCGTGACGCATCTTCAAAGAGGCCCCGCCGGCTGTTTCGGTAGAGCACCGGAAGATCATCGGCGAAGTGGGTTTTGAAGATGTCGATGAACCCGTCCCGGTTGTAGTCGCCGGTCGCCACGCCCATCCCGGCTTGCGCCCCACCGTCTTCGTTGTAAGCCGCCCCGGTTTCCAACGCTACGTCGGTGAACGTCCCGTTGCGGTTGTTGCGGTAGAGCGTGCTCGCCGTTGAATCGCACGCGACATAGATGTCGGGCCAACCGTCGTTGTCATAGTCAGTGATTACAGCAGTCATTGAGTAGCGTCCGCCGACGCGGGCGATACCGGAGGCTTCGGACGCATCGGTGAATGTGCCATCGCCGTTGTTGCGATAAAAAAGGTTGGTATCCGTCGGCAGCCCCTTCGGCCCGCAGTTGACGGGAACGCCCTTCCACATGCAGTTCGCCGCTTTGCCAGGCTCTTGAGCGGTTTGCAAATCGAACTTCAAATAGTTGGCGACGAAGAGATCAAGGTCGCCGTCGCGGTCGTAATCGATAAAGGTACAACCCGATCCCCAGCGCGTGCCTGTGGTCGCCAAACCCGTTCTTTGTGTGTGGTCGGTGAACGTGCCGTCGCCGTTGTTGCGGTAGAGTTTGTTCTGCCCCCAGTAGGTGATGAATAGATCATCGTGCCCGTCGTTGTCATAGTCGCCAACGGACACGCCCGAGGCCCAGCCTGTGGAAACAAGTTTCGCTTTGAGGGTGACATCCGTGAAGTTGCCCTGGCGATTGTTGCGGTACAACTTGGTGGTTGGTTCTCTGCCCGGCGGGAAACCTTCGAGCCGTGTGCCGTTTAGAAGCAGTATGTCCATCCAACCGTCGTTGTCATAATCGAGGAAGGCGACGCCGCAGCCGTTAGTTTCAATGATGTACTTCTTCCGCTCAAGGCCGCCGTAGATGATCGGAGCAGTCAGTCCGGCGCGCTCGGCTACATCAACGAAAGTTGCGGGTGATAAAACTTGACAGTTCACCACAGAGGCACAGAGGAGCACAGAGGTTGCGCAGAGAAGAGATGATTTGAAATTTGAAATCTTAAAATTAAAATTCAATGCTCTGCGCCTGCGATGTTATCTGTGTTGAAAGGCATTTGGTGTTTCTAGGATGCATTCTATGGTTCTACTGATTATTTGTTCGAGAGGGTACGCAGCCGCTCGGCTTGTTCAAACTCTTTGCGCGCTTCTTCGGGTCGGTTGGCTTGTTGAAGAACTTGCGCCAGCAGGTGATGCGCCGAAGAGTTGTTTGGATCCATCTGCAACGCGCGCTTCAACATGTCTTCAGCGGTTCCGAGCTTCACTTGCTTCAGATAGATTTTGCCGAGCACAATGTATGGACCGCTGAAGTAAGGATTAAGCCAGATGGATTTCTGCAGCGGCGCAATCGCTTCGTCCCACTTGAGCTGCCTGGTGTAAGCTTCGCCGAGTCGGTAGTAAGCCATGCCGAAGCCTGGATTTACTGCAATCTCTTTCTGTAACAACTCGATTCCACGGTCGATTTGTGCGCGATAGATCGCCAACTCACCTAACATAAAATTCACTTGCGGAAGACGCGGGTCAAGCTGGCTGGCTTTTTGTAACTCCTTCTCAGCAAACTCCTCGAATTGTTGGCGGATCATCATCTGCGCATTGATTAAGTGGGCGGAGGCAGAACCCGGTTCAACGCGGAACATGCGCGCAAACGCTTCGCGCGATTTTTCAGGATTATGCGTTTGAATGTAAGCAATGCCGAGCGCATATCCGATCTCCGGGTTGTCAGGCATCCACTTCCTTGTTTGCTCAAGGTAGGGCACGGCTTCTTTGAGATGCCCGAGCAGGTAGTGCGCGCGACCCAGCAATTCCACCCCTTGACGGTGCTGCAAATTCTCTTCGGCAGGCTGTTTGATCGCCGCTGAAAGGTAGTCGAGAGCGCGGGCGTAATCGCCCTTCTGGTAGTGTGCTAATCCTAAAAGATGACTCACTTGTGAAGGGGCCGACGCGGGACCGGAGATGGATTGTAGCGCACTGATCGCGGCATCGACGCGACCGGCGCTTAGATGAGCTTGTGCCTGAGCAACCGGGGAGGATGACGCCGTGGGAGAAGATGCTGCCGGCGGCCCGGCCGTCGATGGCTGCTCTTTCTGCGCTGAGACGGCAATCGCACTGAGCGCAAAATAGAATGCTAGCAATGTTAAACGATATGAAGACTGGATCAATTTAGATTACCTCACTTTGAAAAAACGCTTCGGATGGTTTTGCCCGTAACATTAGTAGCTGCCACTTGAAAAAGCAACAGATTGCAAAGCAGTTCGATGTGTCTGAAGTACGACTCCACCAGGCACAATCCTGTTTTACTTGGAAGCTTCAGATCGTGCAGTGACCCGCGACCAATAAGGTAGTTTGCGAAGCGGCGGGGTGGACCCCGCCGCTTCGTGTGTATGATGCAGCGGCTTCGCAATAACAACTCTTAGGAGTTGTCCATAAATAACTGTTACAACTTTCCGCTTTATCTAAATCGAAACAACCAAGATT
>JACCTF010000941.1 GCA_013812565.1 Pyrinomonadaceae bacterium
GTTTGATGGTCTTCACCGCTCGTTATCATCTCGCCCGCGGCTACTGCTGCGGAAGCTGTTGCCGTCACTGTCCGTATGATCTGATGGCAACCAAAGGCACAACTCATATGAGAGATGATGTACGAGATACAGAACAGTAACTTTGAAAGCGGCAGGTGTTCCAATCAAGTTTCACTTATGCCCAGCATGATAAAAATAAGTATTTCATCGTTGCTGTTGTGCGTGCTGCTTGCAGCGTGCGGCTCTCACGATTCACAAAAAGAGTCTGTCGCACAACAACGAAAGCGCCCGCAGCGAATCGTCTCGCTTACCCCAAGCGCGACGGAGGTATTGCACGGCATCGGCGCGTTCGGGCGTGTCGTCGCCGTTTCGGATTATTGTAACTTTCCGCCGGAAACAAAAAACTTGCCGCGCGTCGGCGGCTGGCAGAACACGAGTCTCGAACGAGTCGCGGCGCTCAAACCTGATCTCATCGTGATGACCGACGCGCAAGCGCCTTTCAGTAAGGATCGTTTGGAAGCGCTTGGCATTGAGACGCTCGCCGTCCCAAGCCGCTCGCTCGATGATGCTTTCGCGGCCATCAAACAGATCGGCAAAGCGACGGGCAATGACACCGAAGCAGCCCGCCTTGCGAATGAAACGCGGGCTAAAATCGAAGCGGTGCGTGAACGTACCGCGACCCTTGCGCGCCCGCGTGTGCTCTGCATCGTTGATCGCGTGCCCGGCACGCTGCGTGATCTCTACGCCGCGACCGAAGGAAGTTTCATCGCACAGTTGATTGAGGTCGCAGGCGGGCAAGCCATCGCTTCACCGGCGAAAGCGGGCTATGGGCGTATCACCAAGGAAGCCGTTGTTTCCTTAAACCCTGAAATCATCATCGACATGGTGCAGGGGGCCGAAGGGCGTCTGGGCGAAGACCCGCAAGCGGTGTGGCGCGAACTGCCGCAGATCGAAGCCGTGCGGGCGGCGCGCATCTATCCGATGCGTGATGCGTCGGTGCTTCATCCGTCACAATTCGTCGGCAGTACGGCCGAGCGCTTTGCCGAAGTTATTCACCCGGAGCTGTTTCCACAATGATGGGTGAAGCGACACGCGGGGTTGATGCACTGCAAGCGAAGAACAAGTCAGTTCGTCCGCTTATTGAAGCGCGCGGCCTGCGATACGCTTATGCCGCCGGTGGATTAGACGTGATTCGTGATGTGTCGCTCGATGTGCCGCGCGGTCAACTCTCGGCGTTGATCGGCGCTAATGGTTCCGGCAAGTCAACGCTCGTTCGTCTGCTCGGCGGCCTTGTCAAGCCGCAGCACGGCGAGATCACCTTCGATGGCGCGCGGCTGCAAACCATTAATGCCCGCGCCCGCGCGACGCGCATTGCTTACCTGCCGCAGACGACTTCATCTGTCTTTCCGTTCACCGTGCGCGAAATGGTTTTGATGGGACGCACTCCGTACACGGCGCGTTTCCGTTTCGAGCAGCCGCACGACTTGGAGGTGGCACACAGTGCGCTCCAAGCCGTAGATGCGCTGCACTTGATTGAGCGCTCGGTGATGGAATTATCAGGCGGCGAGCGCCAACTTGTCGCTCTAGCGCGCGCGCTGGCCCAGGAGCCTGAATGTCTGTTGCTTGATGAGCCGTCAGCGGCGCTCGATCTAAAGCACCGCGCCGGACTCGTTCGCCATCTTCGCCGCTTGTGCGACGAGCGCGGCATGACGGCGCTGGTCGTGACGCATGATCTGTTGCTGCTCGATCCGGCTTTTGATTATCTGTTTGCGATGCGTGATGGAACGGTTGCCGCGAGCGGCGCGCCCGTCCATGTGCTGACAGATGATGTACTCGCAAGCGTGTACGGCGATGCAAACATTCGTGCTCGTAGGCTTGGCGGTCGCACAGTTGTGTGGTCGGAGTTGTAGGAATTTGCGATTTTAGATTTCAGATTTGCGATTTTAGGATAAGGAATCGATTGCAAAAAAGGCGAACGTAAATTGACCTTGAATCGCAAATCAAAAATCGCAAATCAAATATCTTCTCTGGCGGGCAGGCGTTTGCGGCGTGCGCTTGCACTATTATTTATAACGCTTGTTGTCTCCACGCTCATTGCACTGTGGGTCGGCTATCAGCCGCTTGATCTCGCGGCGCTCCGGACGGATGAAACTGCGCGGACGCTCTTTTTTCGGTTGCGTCTGCCGCGCGTCGTGATGGCCGGTATCATCGGCGCGTCGCTGGCGCTGGTGGGCGGGGCGTTGCAGGCTTTGTTTCGCAATCCGCTGGCCGAGCCGCTTACGTTAGGTGTGTCGGGGGGAGGCGCATTCGGGGCAAGCCTGGCTATCGCCTTGGGACTAGGCGCGAAGGTGGCGGGCACGCCGCTCATCTTTGTGGCCGCGTTCCTCGGCGCGGGCGCGGCTGTTCTTCTGGTGTACCATTTGGCGCGCACTGGCCCGGTCGTCTTGCCGGGGACGCTCCTGCTGGCGGGTATTGTGCTTAACTTGATTGCAGGAGCAGGCGTGGTGCTCATTCAGTATCTGTCGGAGTACGGTCGCGCGTTGCAAATCCTGCGGTGGATGATCGGCAGCCTCGATGTGGTCGGTTTTGATCTGCTGTGGCGGATGCTGATCTTTCTGGTGCCCGGCTGGATAGCCCTGATCTGGGCGGCGCGCGATCTTCATCTGCTGGCTGTCGATGAAGAGACGGCGGCGAGTCTCGGCGTTGACGTTCGTCATAGCGAAAGATTGGTTTACGTAGCTTCGTCGTTGATTGTCGGCACGACCGTCGCCGTCGGCGGCCAGATCGGTTTCGTCGGATTGATTGTGCCGCACGCGGTGCGTTCCGTCTTCGGCGAAGATGTGCGCATCGTCCTGCCGTGCTCGTTCATTTTGGGCGCGGCGTTTCTAATGCTGGCCGATGCGATTGCGCGGACCGCATTCGGCGTCGGCGAACTCCCGGTCGGTGCCATCACTGCCTTGGCAGGTGGGCCGGTATTCTTGTGGCTGCTCCGAAGACAGCAGCGTCTCGCAGCGATATAAAGGCAGAGGTCAGATGCTAGATGTCAGTTAAAAAGGATTTACTAACATCTGACATCTTCTCTGAAGGAGACATTATGAGCATTGCAACAAAGCGTGGTGATACAGGGAAGACTGATTTGATCGGAGGCACGCGCGTCTCAAAAGCAGAACTGCGGATTGAAGCTTATGGAACGGTTGACGAGCTAAATTCGATGATGGGCTTGGCGCGTTCGATCTGCGAAGACCGAGAGGTGCATGATCTTACGAAAGCAATTCAGCGCGAACTGTTCGTTGTTAGCGGCTCAATCGCTAATCCGTTGAGCGTGCAAAAGGAACCGCTTGATGTCACCGTTGAGATGATCGAAGCGTTGACGGCGCAGGTGCATCGCATCGAAAAGATGGAAGGCATCCTCGCTGATTGGTCGCTGCCCGGAGAGCATCCGGCGGCAGCCGCTTTTGATGTCGCGCGCACAATCTGCCGCCGCGCTGAACGTCACGCCGTGCGGATGTTCGAAGCCGGAGAGGACTTAAGCGAACACGTGGTCGCTTACCTCAACCGTCTTTCCGATCTGCTGTGGTTGTTTGGCCGCCTCGTCGAACTGCGCGCCGGAGTTGATGGCCGCTTACGCGACGAAGCGCACAAGGGGCCTCGATGGTCGCGGGCCTGGTGAAAAAGAAGTGTTGAGTGCTGAGTAAGAACTTGTCTTTAACTCAGTACTCAGTACGCAGCACTTTCATTATGATCTGTCGCTCACGCGGGCCGTCGAACTCACAGAGGAAGATGCCTTGCCAGCGGCCTAAGAGAAGTTCGCCGCTATGAAACGGCACGGAAACGCTTGATCCGAAGAAGCTCGCTTTAAGATGAGAGTCTGAATTTCCCTCAGCATGACGGAAATTCATACCGTGTTGTGGCACAAGCGTTCGTAGCGCATGAAGCATGTCGCGCGGCACATCCGGGTCGGCGTTCTCATTGATGGTTAGCCCCGCCGTCGTATGCTGCACATAGAGAATGCAAACACCTTCACGCGCACCTGCTTCGCGTAAGCGTTGCTGAACTTCGTTGGTGATCTCGATAAACTGTTCGCGCTCGCGCGAGCGCATTTTGATCGTGTACATGGCTGCACTCAAACTTTACAACGAACGCCGGGGACTTTGATTGTAGAAACGGCTAAAGCTCCTGATTGAGTGAATCAGGAGCTTTAAGCAATCAGCAGCGTGCGCTTCAATTTTTGCGCGAAGCTTTACCACGCAGCAGTTTCCACCCGCCGGGAAGGGCGAGCGCGGCGAGTGTGATTTTAACGATGTCGCCGAGCAGAAACGGCTGGACGCCTTGATGCCAAGCGGCGGTTGCGGGCATAAACCTTGCGAGCCACATCCAACCGCTGAACAGAATAACAATCGAGCCAAGCGCCATTGCCGCTGCCGCTGTTAAGAAGCGCCGATCCCAACCTCGTTCAGCCAACCAGCCAGTGACAAACGCCGCCGCCGGATACGACAACAGATAGCCTGCCGTTGGGCTGAATAGAAGGTAGTGCACACCGCTGTTCCCGCCACGAAAGAACGGCAATCCACTCGCACCTTCAATCAAATAGGCTATCATCGCGAGCGCGCCAAGCCGCGATCCCAACAGTGCCCCTGTGAGAAGCACGGCAAATGTTTGCCCCGTGATTGGAACCGGCGTCCACGGCAGCGGAATCTGAACTTGCGCGGCGAGCGCAGTGAGCAAACTAAAGCCGAGCACCAACCCCAATGAACGCGCCCGACCGAGCGGAGCGAACCACGCCCCAATTAATGTTTCGTTTCCGGCGTAGGTAGTGTTCAAAATCTCCTCCTCAATGATGAGCGACAAAACTGTGGACTACGAATCGTCGGGGGAACTGCTCTTTCACTATTTGCGATTCACAACAGGGTCTTGCGGCACTTGGGCTGTTACCGGCACCTGCTTTTCTTCTTGAACGGCTTCTCGGTAATCCCCCGTTCCGATCCGCATCCCGTAGAACGAGCGGTAGACGAAGAACATCGACACGAGGAAGAAGGCAGCGGCGAGAATGTGTGTGATCGTCGGCCCTTGGGTCTTCGTGAGTTGCACCGCCAACTCGACGGCGAGCAAACCGAAGAGCGTCGTGAACTTGATGACCGGGTTTAAGGCGACCGACGACGTGTCTTTGAACGGATCGCCGACCGTGTCTCCCACCACCGTCGCATCGTGCAAGGGTGTGCCCTTCTGTTTTAGCTCGACCTCAACGATCTTCTTCGCGTTGTCCCACGCGCCGCCGGCGTTCGCCATAAAGATCGCTTGGTAGAGGCCGAAGATCGCGATTGAAATAAGATAGCCGATGAAGAAGAACGGCTCGACGAAGGCGAAAGCAAGCGTCGAGAAGAAGATCGTCAGGAATATGTTGAACATCCCCTTCTGCGCGTACTGCGTGCAGATTTGCACGACGCGTTTGCTGTCCGCGACCGATGCTCGCTCGGCGGTTTCGAGATTGATGTTATCTTTGATGAACTCGACCGCGCGGTAGGCACCCGTAGTCACGGCTTGTGTCGACGCGCCCGTAAACCAATAGATGATCGAGCCGCCCGTGATAAGTCCGAGAAGGAAAAGCGGATTCAGCAGCGAGATGCTCTCGAAGAATGCGGCGGTTCCTTCGGCCTGAGTCTGACCGGCGGCGACGGCCTCAGCAATCGTTTCGATACGAAGCGACTGAATGATCGAGAAGATCAGCGTCGTCACACCGACGACGGCCGTGCCGATCAGCACGGGCTTCGCCGTCGCCTTGAAGGTGTTGCCCGCGCCGTCGTTCTCCTCAAGCAGGTCTTTGGCGCGGTTAAAGTTTACGGTCATATTGAAATCCCGCTTAACTTCCGCTTCGATGTCCGGCACTTGTTCGATTAGCGACAGTTCATAGACGGACTGCGCGTTGTCGGTCACGGGCCCGTAGGAGTCAACGGCGATAGTCACCGGCCCCATGCCGAGGAAACCGAAGGCGACGAGACCGAAGGCGAATACGGCGGGGGCGACCATCAGCGCGCCGAGTCCTTGAACGCTGAACAGGTATGCGATGCTCATCAAGGCAACGATGCTGATGCCGATCCAGTAGGCCGAGAAATTTCCGGCGACCAAACCCGACAGAATGTTGAGCGACGCGCCGCCCTCGCGCGACGACGTGACGACTTCTCTGACATGGCGCGATTCGACCGAGGTGAAGACTTTAACGAGTTCCGGGATGATCGCCCCGGCGAGCGTGCCGCACGAGATAATTGACGCGAGCTTCCACCATAGCGTGCCGTCTCCGCCTAAGTCTGGAATCATCAGGTACGAAACGAGGTAGGTAAGCACGACCGAGACAATCGAAGTGAGCCACACAAGGTTGGTCAGCGGTTTCTCGAAGTTCATCACGTCTGCGTTCGCGTACCTGGCTTTCGTTACACCCTCGTTGACGAAGTACGACAGGGCGGAGGCGATAACCATCATGACGCGCATGATGAAAATCCAGACGAGCAGTTGCACCTGAATTTGCGGGTCAGCAACGCCAAGCAGAATGAATGTGATGAGCGCGACGCCCGTCACGCCGTAAGTCTCGAAGCCGTCGGCGGAGGGGCCGACCGAGTCGCCCGCGTTATCGCCCGTGCAGTCGGCGATCACCCCGGGATTGCGTGCGTCGTCTTCCTTGATCTTGAAGACGATCTTCATCAGGTCTGCACCGATGTCGGCGATCTTCGTGAAGATGCCGCCCGCGATACGAAGTGCCGCCGCGCCCAAAGATTCGCCGATGGCGAAACCGATAAAGCACGGACCCGCGTAATCGCCGGGGATGAACAGCAGGATGCAGAGCATGATGAACAACTCAACACTAATGAGCATCATGCCGATGCTCATGCCGGACTTGA
>JACCTF010000952.1 GCA_013812565.1 Pyrinomonadaceae bacterium
GAAAGCCTCTGCGTACCGGGCGAACAGTTCGGGAAAGTCGGGGTTTTGAAAATCTCCTATCCAGTCCGGCACACCGAAGTGGCACAAATCAGCAATAGGAATAATTCCGAGACGGCGCAGTTCGGCGGGCTCTGGTGCAAAATTTCAATTGCATACAAGATATAGAAAAGCTGCGATGAACTTTCCACAATATATGGGAGCCAATTTCAACTTGTGAACCTGTTTGCACCAGAGCTACTTATAAAGGGTCCTGCGGCTGCTCCTTATCGTTTGTCAAGCTGGTGTTCTCAAGTGTGTTGGGATCAACAGTGTCAATTGGAAGCGAGCGTCGTGCAGTGTGCTTGTGGCAGCATTGCATGTCGCTCGCTTGTGTGTTTTATACGCTTTAATGGTTAGCCAACCGGCGGGTTACTATTTCATGCTGGCGATCTGGTCAACCAGTATCTTCAGTTCTGGTGTGAGTCCCGGTGAAAACTCTTCGGGCCGCTCCGGCGCATTCTCAATGGGCGCACCCGTCGGCGGTTCGTTCGTGGTTTCGAGTTGCGTGCCGTCGTTGGCCGGCGAAGAGCCTTGGAATATGGCCGCCATCTGCGAACTGTCTAAGCGCCAGTGATGCTGTTTGAGGTGCGTGCCCTCATCCATCAGTTTCTTCACTTCCGGATACTTCGTGGCGTCGAAGTTCGGGATCGGCAGTACCTTGTTCCAGTTAACGCCTAAGGTCTCCAAGGCTTTGGCGAAAGCCAACTCATGTGCTTGATCGCGCGCGATCAGGTAGGAGATCGTCGAACGAGCGATCTTGTTGTCGGTCATTTCATACAGGCGACACTTCTGTAGTCTGCCGGTTGCTTCCAGCATCAGGTTGTAAAGCAGGTCGAGCACCAGGTTGCCGCTGTTGTAAACATAAGAACCGCTCCACGGATTGCCCGCCGCATCAACCGGCATCGCACCTTGCGCGCCGACGAGGAAGTGGTGAATGTTGCCGCCCCCCTGACCGGTGCCGGGTTTGTTGAGCGCAATCTCGAGCGGCGTTTTGCCGCCCGCGCCAGGCACGTCCGTGCCGTTGTTCTTACCTTTGTAACGCGGGCTGCCGTCGAGCAGGTGATTGATGGTCGTCGCGATGAGTTCGACGTGACTGATCTCCTCGGTACCGATGCCTTGAATGAGGTCTTTGTAAGGTTGCGCGGTGCCGCGGAAGTTGAAGCTCTGGAACATGTACTGCATCATCGTGCGCATCTCGCCGAACTGTCCGCCCAAGCCTTCCTGCAAGGCGTTGGCTGCAGCCGGATCCGGCTCGTCGGGGATGATCGGGTTGATCAATTTTTGAACGTGAAAGAACATTGATCCCTCCTAGCTCCAAATGAATAAGTTGAAAGTCACACAGCGTATCTGCCCATGCACTTGCTTGGGCAGGAAAACTGCAGGTAAAATTCTTGTTCGGGTTAAAACAGACGGAGGCACCTTAAACCCGATCAACTCAAAATGCAAACGTGTAGTTCTTGATGAATTACAAGCGGGACGGGAGTGATCTTCCCACTTTATTTTTACGCCTGCTAACAAGCGTTTATCTTGTAATACATTTTAGATTGATGATAGTGCATAAACTGCGTTTTTGAAGAACGGATACCCCGTGAGAGAAGCAAGTTGTGCTGGGGTATAAGCCCGCAACTCGGCAAACAAGAGATCAACCAAAGCGTCGAGCGTCGCGGGCGTGGCACCTGCGATACGGGCGTCCAAATCTTCCCACACGCGTTCCATCGGGTTGACTTCCGGCGTGTAAGGCGGCGTAAACACCAAGCGCACGTTGGCGGGCAGCGACACCTGCCGGGCGATGTGCGCCGGGCGTTATCCAGCACGAGCAGATGCAAGGCGGTTCCGTCGGCTTGTCCGAACTGGTCGAGAAAGAGTTGGAACAGTTCACTGTCGAGCGCGGGCAGGGCGAGGAAGAAGCTCTCCCCAGTGAGCGGCTCGACACAGCCGTAGAGATAGCTCCATTCCAATTCGTGCTGGGACGCAGCCAGCGGTTTAATGCTACGCAGCGTCAAGCGACGGCGGTGGATCGTAATCAGCCCAAAGCGGCTTTCATGCTGTGTCCAGACCCGAATGGGCTGGGCAGGCCACGGCAGTTGCCGCAACTGCGCGTGGGACAGCAACTCGCTCTCCCACTTGACCGGCGTGGGAGTCAGCACCGCTTGGCGGAGCCGGTGGGCGAGCGTGGTGCGAAAACACGCTTCGGCGGCGGGCTTTTTTTGATGTGCGTGGGGCGTGCTACGGCGAGGCGTGCGCCCAAGACGTGGGTGGCGGTGTACCAGATCACGAAATAGGTCGTTTGCAGGTGATAGGTTTGCTCGACCCACCGCCACAATTCGTGGAACGAGGCACAGCCGCTGGGAGCGGCTAGTTTCGCCCGCATGCCGGCGATGACCGCGGCGGGCAACGAGGAGGCTTGGCCCGGCGCGTGTCCGACCGCAAGCAAAGCCTGAAGCCCGCCGCGCTCGTACTGGTGCAGCCACTGCCCGACGGTATTGCGCCCGATCCCGAGCAGTTGTGCGGCTTGCGCGCGCGTGGTCACCACGTCCGTGCGCAGCAAATAGAGCAGGTGCAGCCGCGTGCGCAACCGACTGTCGGACTGTTGTTGCATGAGTTTTCGTAACTGACTGGCCTCTTCCCATACGGCAGGCATTGCTTGCTTCATCGCAGCCTCCTTACAAGGCCGGATTTTCGCATAATGCACGGTTATCAATCTAAAGTGGTATTACATCAACAAGTGCCGCCACTCGAACCCTGTTATATCAAGCCTAAGAACTCGCCGTCCGGCACTACGGGCATGACGCCGAACTCGCGGATCAATTCTTTGTAGGCTTCACCTACGGGGCGAATCCGCCGGTCAAGGTCATACAGACCAAACGGGTTAACACGCCCCTTCGGCTCGCGCAACTCCGTATGCCAATCCACTTGGTCCAACAAGCTGTACACTAAGATCGGGATGCCGCACGCCCGCATCTCCCGTAGGTTCTGCCACTGCTTCCACAGCCAAACGACCGCAGTATTCGGGTCATCATCCTTCGTCACCCCGCCCGTCGCTTGGCGGCTATTCGTCTCCGTGTGCATCAGCGGCTTGTGATAGCGATCGTAATACTTGCGCGTCACCGCATACCAGCCGAACACCTCGCCCGTGTAGGCGACGCTCCCGTCGTGCTGCAGGATGCGTTCGTTGGCTGCGTAGTAGTCGTTGCCCATCACACAACGGGAGTGAAGATTGTGATTCATAAACCACTGTTACTCCCGTCCCGCCATTCCGTTGTCCATCAGCCAAGCGTGGATGTCGGCGCGCACCTCGTGACAGTAGAGAAGGTCTAAAGGGATGAAGCGCACTTGATTCTGGCAACTGACGCGCTCTTCCGTGTGCTCGCAATGACAGACGGTGCGCGTGTACTCGCTCGACTCGCTCTGGATGAAGATCGCTCGCGGCTGCACTTTCAAAATCTCCCGCATCGCCAGAAGAGTTGCCTTCGTCAGATGCTTGACGGCGGTGACGAAGGCGGGGTCGCTTCGTTCTTGTTCGTTCCACCAGCCATAGAGGGCGCTGAACTTAGCGCACACTAAAATCTCGTTGACCGGCGTGTAGAACCGCACCCACCGGTAACGTTTCGCGAAGGCGCGGGCGTAAGCGGCGAACGCCTTCGGGAACTCCGGGTTCTGGAACGAGTTGCCGAGCCAATCGGGCATCCCGAAATGACACAGGTCTAAGATAGGTTCGATCTCTAGTTCACGCATCGCGGGCAACACTTCATCGGTGAACGATCAATCATACTGATTTGAAGCGACGCTGCTTCGATGATACGCAGTGCCGTAGCGCAGAAACCGGATGCCCAGCTCGCATGTGAGATGCAAGTCTTCGCGCCATCGACGGTAGTGATCCGTCAGCTCCAATTCGTCTACACGGGGCTTGCCGTGCTTGATCGTCGGGTAGCTGCACTCCAACCCGGTCGCGAACATGAACGGGCTGGGCGGCCTGGGCGCGTCGTCAAGGTCCCCGTCTTTCTTGGTTTGAGCACGCGGCATGCAACAAGACCTCCGCGTGATCTCCAACTACCACCCCCGAATATTACCCTGCATACTACACCTCATATTACCCCTCATATTACCAACGTACGGCAGTTGGCCTCATTCACTTCGCTTCTTTCTTCGCCGCTTCGTACGCCGAGTTGAGCCAGTCAGAGATTGTCGTCACCGCGAGAATGCTGCTGATCAAGCGTGTCGTGCGCGGACGAAACACAAAGCTATAGGTCAAGCCGGCGGCGACCCACGCGCCCATGCACCACGGGCAGGTGAGGAGATCGCCGAGCGCGCGCTGCATCCCGCTCCCGCGCGGCTTCTCCTTCAATTCGCTTGTGCCTGCTGATCCCTCGTACTCGACGAAGGGCGCGCGAAACGGGGCGGTGACACGATCCTTGGCGATCAACCGACTCAGCTTGTGAGTCGCCACGCCAAGCAGCAGGATGTCACCGACCTCGATGTTTTCCGGAAGTTGCCGGTTCGCGTTCTTCGCCGCCAGTAGAAAGGTCGCCAGCCCTGCGCCGTAAATACCGACCAATTCCGCGTACTGCGCTAACGGAAGTTCCTCGCCACCATAACCCGCAAAGAGACTTTGAGCAGATTTACTATCTAGCTGCTCTTGTGCTTGTCCGTCATTCTGCTCCTGTGTCATATCATCCCTCCACCTGTTTCAAGTTTCTTGATTCCTCACCGTTAAATTAGTGCCCTCGATGGTTTCTACGCTTTCACCTCCGGCTGCTTCCACAGTCTCTTTCATCTTCATGTTTTCCTCTCCGCGTCTGTGCAATCTCTTTGCGCGCCGCCTTTTCCGAGGTCGCCGCCTTCTTACTACGCGAGGCTGCCGCCAACAGCACACCGGCCAGCCCCGCCCCGGCGAGCGCGACGAGCCCCCGATGCGTGTTCGCCCACACCTGCGGGCTGCTGCGGTACGCCCTGTCGTCATACCGGCCGTGCGCCCCGCGGTCGCCCTCGATCGGCTCCCACAGATTGTGCGGACGGTTCGGGTCGGCGGGTTCGTTTGTTTGCTGCCCGCTGTAGCCGACGACCTTCCCCAAGTACCAATCGGCGAAGCCAGGCGCGATCTTGTTGCCGAGCAGCGCGAAGACGGTCGAGCCTCCGACCTGCACCTCGCGGCGGTTCGAGTGCGCCGCGAAGTAGATGGCACGCGCGGCGACCTCTGGTTGGTAGATCGGCGGCACGGGCAGGGCTTGGCGCGGAAGACGCGACTTCGTCCATTCGAACTGCGGCGTGTTCACGGCGGGCAGATGCACCATCGTCACCCGAACATTGCTTCCTTCGTGCAGTAGTTCGGTGCGCAGAGATTGCGTGAAGCCTTTCATCGCGTGCTTCGCGGCGCAGTAGGCGGATTGCAACGGGATGGCACGGTAGGCGAGCGCCGAGCCGACCTGCACTACACAGCCGCGGTCACGCGGAAGCATCCGGCGAAGCGCCGCGAGCGTCCCGTGCACGGTGCCGAGGTAAGTAACATCCGTGACGCGCCGGAACTCTTCAGGCGTCATCTGCCACACGGTTGAATAAACCGAGACCATCGCGTTGTTGACCCACACGTCGATCGCGCCGAACTCCGTTTCGACCGCCGCCGCTGCTCGTTCAACCGCGTCGGCGTCGGCGACATCCGTCGGCAGCACGAGCGCCCGACCGCCGAGTTCTTCGACGTCGCGGCGTGCGCCTTCGAGTCCCACGCGCCCGCGCGCCAAGAGACCGATACGCGCGCCGCGTCTGGCAAACTCCCTCACGGTCGCGCGCCCGACCCCGGCTGAAGCGCCGGTGACGACAACTACTTCCCCACCTCGTCTGCTCATGCAATTTGCTCCTTCAAGATTTAGCCTGTGGATGGCGGCCAGAATAGCCGACACAGACCGCAAGTCTCCGGCTACATCACATGTCTTCAACCGAGAACTGAATGGCCCTGGCCTACCTCTGTTTCTCTTGCTTCACTGTTCAGCCCGTGACGCCTCGATCGCGTCGAGCGGAAACAACTCTACCGTCGCCTGCCGGTTCGTGCATTCGAACGTCTGCGCCGCGGAGCGTAACTCCTGCGGTCGCGAGTCAAAGCTTTTGCGCCGAGCAGAAGCAGTGCCGCCGCTCCGACCCCGAGGCCGATCTTTGCAGACGTGGGAAGCGGTTTAGCGCGCAGCGTCAGCGGCGCGGTCAGAGGGCGTAGCTGATAGCCGAGCCAGGTGCTGATGCCGACGGTCGGTGCGGCCGTCTCTATGTCAATCAAGCTTTGCGGCAGACCGCGCCGCAATCCCTTCCAGCCGTCCGTCATCGACGGCAACAGATGAGGAGTTTGGTCTATGCCACCGTTCACGACGCCGCGCCCGCCCTGCTTCGTTAACATCTCTAAACTCGTGTGCAGCGTCGGCGCATGCGTCCACATGTTGTAGAAGGCGACGCGCCCGTCTGAATCGATAATGTATGTCGGATCGGCAAGCCCACCGTAGACTTGATGAGCCGTGCCTTCGAGGTCATCGACCAGCACCGTCCAAGCAATGCCCTCTTCTCTTTGGTAGCGCTCGGCATCACGCATCTTCTCCTCAAAGCTGTGATACGCAGGCGCGTCGGGGCCGGGGTGTGCCTGCCGGATGACGACATCAACGAAATGCACCTGGTCTCCCCAGCGCCTATGTAGTTTCGTTAACGGCTCGACCGAGCCGGTGGTGATGGGTCAGGTGAACGAGCCGAAGTGCAACAGCACCGGCTTGCCGCGTAGTTCACTCAAACGCAAGCGGCCGCCGCCGACACGCGGCAACTCGAAGTCGGGGGCCGGAGCGCCCGAGGGGATGCCCTGCTTCGTGATCGTCGCCTTGGCATCGCTCAAAAGGTGTTTGGCGCGGAAGTGCTCGAAGTTGTATTCGTCAAGGCTCATCTTGTTTTCCAGATTGACGAACCGTTGTGCGACTTCAATGCTTTGCATAATGCGTGCTCCTCTCTGTTTTCTCTTTCATCTTAGAAATTTGAAGGTGATGCTGCGTTTTCTTTAACCCGCTTCTGTTCGATCATCTTTTCTTTTGCACCACGATAGGCGAGCACCTTCATCTACTCGCCCGTGCGAAAGACGAAATCATTTAATGCGGCGCGCGGCGTGGTGGCCGCACATGCCATGAACTCCGCCGCCGGGCGGAGTTGATGAAGAGCAGATGTAAAGATTCTTAGCCGGTGTTGAGTATAGGCGAAGCGTAGGTCGAAAGAAGAGTTGCCGGATGTCTTGCGCGCCGCCGTTGATGTCGCCGCCGACGAGATTGGCATTACGCCGTTCCAGCTCCGCAGGCGGCATACGGCTCCGGGCGAGTATGCGGT
>JACCTF010000954.1 GCA_013812565.1 Pyrinomonadaceae bacterium
GCGGGATGGTTCTACGACCCGGATTACCAGTGGGAGTACGCGGCCTCGCCCGTCATCTACAAGAACATGGTTATCGTCCAAGCCGACATTCAAAAGAACTCTTTCATCGCGGCTTATGATTTGAAGACCGGCAAGCGACTATGGATGACGCCGCGCGAGGAGATTCCGTCGTGGAGCACGCCGACCGTCTACGAGGGGAAGGCGCGCGCCGAGATCGTCACCAACGGCACGAAGGCCATACGCGGCTATGACCCCACGACGGGCAAAGAGTTGTGGAAGCTCGGGCCGAACTCAGAGATAGCGACTCCCACGCCGATCATGGCGCATGATTTGATCTATGTCACAAACGGTTACCGACCCATCCAGCCAATCTACGTCATCCGCCCCGGCGCGAGCGGCGACATTACGCTAAAGGACGGCAAGGAGTCGTCCGAGGCGATTGCGTGGAGCAAACAGCGCGGCGGTCCTTACATGCCGACGCCAATCATCTACGGCGATCACCTTTACGTCTGCACGAATCAGGGCGTGCTGACGGTTTACCAGGCGAAGACGGGCGAGCAGGTCTACCGCGAGCGACTCGCCGGCCGCGGCGGCGCATTCACGGCCTCGCCGGTTGCGGCAGACGGAAAGATTTACTTTGCGAGTGAAGACGGAGAGGTCTTGGTCGTCAAGGCCGGGCCGAAGTACGAATTCCTATCGACGAATCCGGTTGGCGAAGTGATGATGGCAACGCCAGCCATCTCCGATGGTCTGATGATCGTCCGTGGTATCAATCACCTGTTCGCCTTCGGCGAGAGAGCGGCAGTAAAAGACAAACCGACTAAGTCCGGGAACTAATTAAACGTGGGTTTAACGTAAGTGCATGTCAATTGTACGGGGACGTAGCGGCTCTTGCCGCTCGATAAGTATTTGACCCGCTCACTACCTAGGTGTGCAGTAAGGGTGAGAACCAACGCGATGAAGCGCATGCGCACGGCACGTTTAGGAGTTCGCCTATTCTATCAGCTGTTCAGAAGGCAAGAGCAGAAGTGGCAACGAATCAGTCAGGCCGAAAAGTTGACATACGTGAAACTGCCGGCTGCGCTGGCAGCGTAAAACGATGGGCGTCAAGGATACGCTAAATTATTTTCCACAATCCATAACATGATCTCCTCAATCCCACTGATGTCGTTGAACAACAGGCGAAGAATGCTTGTAGGATTTCTCACAAAGCAGAAGATTTAACTCTTCCAAGTTCTCAGCCCCAGCAGGCGCTTACCGAGTTCGGTTAGCTCCGCACGTCCGTAGCGGGTCTTTTCCCATTCTCGTGGATCTCCTGGGAAGGCGTGCCCTGTAGGTGGCTCGCGGTCGCGCCACGACACGATCCGCTTTTCTCTTACCTCCGCATTGTCTTCGTCGGCTGGATACATGGATATGTATTGAGCCATGCGGACACGATCGGCAGAGTTGTTCGGTTTGATCCCATGCGCCTGAAGCGTATTCCAAATCAGCAGATCGCCTGCCTTCATGGTAATAAATTTTATCTCGAAGCCTGTCGTATTTGGTGAGAAGGGATTGCGGTCTGACGGTTGTGTCGGGAGCCACTGCTCTAGCGTCCGGAATAGTTCCGGAACACATTGGAAGCCGCCAACCTCAGGATCAGTAACGACCAGCGATAAAACGCCCTGGACATTTATTGGCAAAGGTATTTCAGATGTGTCAGCGTCCCAATGAATGAATCCATCGAAGCGGCGGACGCCGCGGTTTGGCGCGTTGAGATTAGCGCGGTCGATTGTGACCCACAGATCTTCCCGATCCCAGATGTCTACGAAGGCGTTGTAAACTCGATGATACTGGCGGTTATCCCACAGGTACTGGTGATTGTAGATCTCCACCATCCCGCTGTTGTTAAGCTCCTGCATCTGATTAGCCCTGAGCTGGGACTTGTTCCATGTTGACGGATCAGATGGATCCATCTCTTGGAACTTCCATAGCAGTCCCTTCAATCTTTCAACATGCTCCGGTGGAACGGCATTTGGAACAATGACATACCCCCAAGTCGTCCAATGTCTCCAATCATCGTCAGACAAAACACGAAGTGGCAGTTTCTTGCGGATGT
>JACCTF010000966.1 GCA_013812565.1 Pyrinomonadaceae bacterium
CTTCGCACACGCCAGTAAGCAACGGCGAGCCATACGCCCGCGAGCGTTGTGTTGATGATTGTAAAGATTGGTGTTACGTTCGGGTTGCCCAAGTGAGCCAGCGCGAAAAATGCCGATGATGGAACAATTGCGATCCACGCGGGCCAGGCACGAAGCAACGTCTGCAACGGATAACCGCGAAACAAAATCTCTTCAGCCGCCGCTGCAACTACAAAGAACAAAGCAGAACCAACGGTTGTCTCAAGAACTGCCGAAGGTATCTGCGGCGATGTCAGAGAGAAGCGAAGACCGCCGCCCGTGAAAGCAATCAAAGCTGCAAAGACGAGCGACGCCGCGCCGACTATCGATCCCGTCAACAGATCGCGCCACCAGCCGCGATGAAGCGCCCACCCAATCGCACGCCCCGGCAAATCTTCAAGCGCATAACCGCACCCCCACCCGACCGCGAGCGCTGCCACAAACATCATCAGGCACTGTGCAACGCGCCCCCAGGTGCCTTCAATTTGTTCCGAGTTAATAGAACCATTCGACCAGGTGAAGACGGCGAGCGAAAACGCGCCCAGAAGCAGTCTCACCACAATAAGAAAGACGACGGTGAAGATGGCGAGCCGCCAGCCGCTGCGCAAGCGACCAGCGCGGTTCAGTAAAAGATCGGGAAACGTCATCTGCGGTGTGTCCACACGGTGAATAAATTAAGATCATTGTAACTGAACATCATCGGCGAGCCGTATGCGCTGGCCGGGCCGCCCATGATAGACTTCGCACTCCTGTCTTATGACTGACCCATTGTTTAACGAAGCTGAGCACGCAACAAGCGAAAGCAGGGTGCGGAGGCGCGCCGCACCGTGGCTGCTTGGCGGACTCGTGTTACTACTGCTCGCAGTGCTTGTTGCACTCCAGGTGCTTGGATTGTGGGAGGTGGTCACGCCGGACACCGCCGCTGAAACGCTGCTGCTCTACGCGCTTTCATCGCTCAACTTTATCGCCTTCATCATCTTCGCGTTTATCTTCGTGCGCAGTTTGCTGAAGCTGCGTCGCGAACGGCGCGCCCGCCAGCTCGGCTCGAAGATCAAAACCCGCCTGGTCGTCTACTTCATCGCTGCAAGCCTTTTGCCGATTACAGCAATGGCGCTCTTCTCGTACATCTTTCTCAATCGTTCGTTGGAGAAATGGTTCAGCCGGTTGCCGGAGGATGTGGTGAATGAAGCGCGCCGTGCGCAAGTGGATGAGTTGAACAACGAAGCAAAACTGCTCGGCGAAACTGCTGCCGTAATTGCTCTGCTCGTTGATCAACAATCGACGGACAACGCCGCACCCGGTGCCGATCAACTTCTCGGTCACTTTGTTCGAAGCGGCCAGCTTGCCGCGTTGAGGATCGTCTCACCCGGCGGGGAGGTGTTAGCTGAAAGCAAGCTCGCGACGGGTGAGGCAGCGAAGCTGGATGAAGCGCTCGCGCGTGCCGTTAATGAAGTGAACAGAGGCGATGCGGGAAACATCACGAAGGATAAAGATTTCGATGTTGCGGTGGCCGAGACAAGTCTGGGTCAGAGAGTAATCGCACTACGCGAACGGCGCGTCAACGCGCACCTCAATCGAATCATTGCGGGTTCTGAAACATACGAGCGGCTGCGCGAGAAACAACGGCGTGTGCGTCTGCTTGGTCTGTCGACGTTGGGTTTGCTGACGCTGCTGCTGCTGTTTGCCGTTACATGGACGGCGATCCACCTGGCGCGCGGCATTGCGACACCGATCCGTGCGCTGGCGGAAGCAGCCGACGAAGTCGCACGCGGCAATTTAGCACACCGTGTTGGGGCGATTGCGGAAGATGAACTCGCGCTGCTTGCCGAATCGTTCAATCAGATGACGGCGCAGCTTGCCGAGAACCGTCAGCACATTGAGGCAAGCGCCGCCGAGTTGCGTGAGAAGAATGCGACGCTCGAAGAGCGCCGCGATTACATCGAAACAGTGCTCGAATCACTTTCTACCGGCGTCGTCTCGCTCGATGAAGACGATTGCATTACGACGATTAACGCCGCCGCGCTGTTAATGTTGGGGTTGGCCGTGCCGCAACCGATGAACACCTCACTGGCGCAGATTGTAAACGCGGAGAACCATGCGGTGTTGGAGCGTCTGCTGCGGAACGCGCGCCGCCGAGGACGCGCCGCCGAGCAGACGGAACTCGTACGCAACTCGTCGCCCGCTAGTGGAAAAATACCAGTAGCGTTAACTGCCATCGCCTTACGCGCGCAAGTCGGCGATGTGTCAACCGAAGATCGCGGTGTGGTGTTGGTGATGGAAGATTTGTCGGAATTGCTTGCCGCGCAGCGAGCCGCAGCGTGGAGCGAAGTCGCACGTCGGATGGCGCATGAGATCAAAAATCCGCTCACGCCGATACAGCTTTCTGCCGAACGCATTGCACGCCATTTTCAATCAATGAATGGTAGTAACGGCGCAAGCGAGCCGCCGCATAGCGTTGACCCAACCGATCAACAGCAGCGCGTGGCGCGCGTTGTAGAAGAATGCACGCAGACGATTGCGCGCGAGATTGCCGGACTCAAGGCGATGGTTGACGAGTTTTCAAACTTCGCGCGTCTGCCGCATGCGCGCTTGGAACTCGCTGATCTAAACGAAGTGGTTCAGCAAGTGCTGATTCTTTATGAGGATCGTTTGCAAGATGTTCGCATCGATGTGCGGCTCGCGCACACACTGCCCGCAGGAATGCTCGATCAAGAGCAGATTCGCCGCGTGTTCGTTAATTTGATCGACAATGCGGTTGAATCCCTTGCCGCAGTAAAAGGCGAACGGCGCATCACCATCGCGACCGGCTATGACCCGGCGCGTGCCTTACTGCTCGCCGAAGTTACAGACACTGGGCATGGGATTGCGAATTGTGAACCGTCACAACTTTTTCAACCATATTTCTCAACGCGCGAGCGCGGCACCGGACTCGGCCTCGCCATTGTGCAGCGCACCATCATCGAGCACGGCGGCCGCATCCGCGCTGAAACCAACTACCCACGCGGCGCAAAGTTCACCATCGAATTACCAGCCGCGGAAGATGGATACAGAAAGGATGAAAACAGGAATCAGGAGCCGGAAGTCAGGAGTCAGAAGAAAGCAGCGGCTTTATCTACTG
>JACCTF010000563.1 GCA_013812565.1 Pyrinomonadaceae bacterium
GAGCCATCTTCCGCCGTGCGCAGTGGTGGCTCGACAAGCGATTCTTCATCGAACCGTTTAGGGTCAATCTCGCGCCCGTGAATCGGTGAAAAAACACGGAACCCGTCGTCCGCCAGACGCATGTCATACCCGTAGCTGGATGCCCCGGCGGAGATGATCCGACGGCCATCCACTTGACGCACAAGCTTTGGTTCAAAAGGCTGAATCAGCATTGCCTCTTCGACCATGCGCTCAATCCAGCGATCTGATTTAACAGTCATGTTCTGCTTTGTTAATGAAAGGGATTTAAAAGAACGCACTCGCTTATCTAACTGAGGGAGTCGCGTGCTGCAGCTTAATCCGGTCAGGGGTGTAGTGTCCAGAGGAGGTGACGAAAGACGATGGAAGACACCAAGCCCTCATCAGCCAAAGACGAACGCCGGTTGCTCTCGCAGGCTACTTGTTATCGCTCGTATGTATAACGCGAATCGTTCCCGTGCCAACGGTAAATGATAGCAATGCACCGCCCATACCAGCGCGCGCCCGCAAGTGTTGTGTTGTTGCTGGTGTGTCTTCGCGCGGCGTGAAGGCAGAGTAAGCATTCTCGATTCGTCCGCTGTGGAGCACTTGGGCGTCGATGTCGGCATTGAAGTTTGCGGGAAGTTCGATGGTCATATCGCCCTGCGCGAGTCGAACCTCGGCACCGCGTCCGCGCCAGCTACGTGACGTAACATTAAGATGAACGGAGCCACGTTCAACCATAACTGCGAGGCTACCGCCCGCGGGTGCGAGCCTCGCGTTGCTTTCAGTTGCACTCAGGCGAACCGCACCCTCTACGCCTGCAACGTGGAACGCTCCGTGTCCGGCGTTGACTTCCAAATCAATTGCCATCGGCACACGAATGCAGTAGTCGATCTTCCACGGTAGTGCTAAAAGTTTTTTCGGGAAATCTTTTGCGACACGGCGCATGAACTGTCGGTCGTGCGTCCCTGTCGTGATAAGGCGTATGTGGTTCGCATCTTGGTCCAGTAGAAAGTTGTTAACTCTGGCGAGTCGGGTTAAGTCTTCTTCGGTGTCAGCACGCAGTTCTATTTCAGCGGTAATTTCAACCTGGCTTTGCGGCCACGCTTCGATAGTGATCGATCCTTGCGGCGCGCCGTAGATGGTGAGCGTGCCGCCGTAACCGAAGCGTCGCACCTCACGGCGCGACGCTGTGCGCACAAGCGCTGGAGGCGGGACTTGCTCAATAGCAGATTTACTTCGTTGCTGTGAAGCGGCCTCGACCGGAAGCGCCATTAAACCCAAGGCGAGAAACAATGCACGTTGAGTTAAGACCCACGGCGCTGTCCGTTTTTTGTGATTCATACTCACTGCGGCTCAGGTAGAGACAGATGCTCGTGTAGCGAATGCACAAAGAGAAGTATTGAGATTGGGCGTTGAACGGATGCTCAACGGTACATAAAACTGATTGGGCCGCGATGATTGGTTACGGTGAGCGTCGCGCGCCCGTTTCCGACATTTCCAACAACTCTGCGCTTGTCTTCGGCGGCGTTAAAGAACCTTGCGAATCCGCCGAGGTTGATATTACGTGTCAACGGCGCGGTCGCCATTAAACGAAACGCAGAGTCGGATGGGATACGTAGATTGATGATTCCTTGTATCGACGTGAGTTCGTAGGTGCCTTCAGCCAAAAGCTCTCCGTCGAACAAAATATCACCCGTCATGTTCCTAGCCATTACGGCGGTGGCACGGATGCCTGTCAGCTCAATGTCACCAGCGGATGAAACGTGCGCGCGAACCAACTGTCCGCGGACGCCTCGAACAGTGATATTACCCTGCTTTGTTTCAAGGTCCACTTCAGAATCAACGGGGACACGAATGCGAAAGTTCACGTTGCCGACATCACTGCGTTGGTTGTCGCGAACGATGTTTATCGTCAGTACATCATTGTCCATCTCCGGAGCGCAATGCGCGGCTGGTGCTTCCATGTGGGCATCAAGCTCGATTCGTGGACGATCCCAAGCTTCGACTAGGATCGTACCAGTACGATTTATTAAATGTAAGCGGATGCTTTTGCGCGCCGGATACCTCTTAGTGAAATGACGATCTTGCGCGAAGATGTGGGTGGCGGTCGCGGAGGAGAGGACAGCAGCAATTGCCAGAATGACGATTAAACGCTTTACCGCTGCTGTTCTGGCCCAGCAACGCAGCGTCTCAAAAGGGCGAAAGTTCATGCTTATTGCTCTCTTCGGGATCATCATCGCAAGAAGAATCCTTGCACTCTTCCGCCCGCGTTTTGTTCAAAATAAGAGCACGGGCGGTTCTTTTGACGCTCGAATGAAAGTGTCACAGCTCGGAGAACTCTTGCAGCAACTCTACCTTGTTACGAAGCGCTGCATTCAACATATCTTCGGAAACTTCGTCGTGTGGACGATGACGAAGTTCGATGAGCGAATCCTTAAGGGCTTGATCGATAACATCCATGTTTTGCTGAAACGCTTCGCGCACGCGGGGATTCCACCGTGACTTGCGCCGTTCAACGCGGTGACGCCAATACTCGATAACCGGTTGCTGATGCTGCATGTAAGCATCATGATCGAAGCTGACTGCGTTTACATCACTACGAACGGGTTCATTAGTAAGCGAAGCGCCGCTGCCGTCTGGCCCCGCGCTTTGTGTGTTTCGCAAGGCCATCGTCGTGACAAGAGAGACAGCAACGATGATCATGGTGACAGCCGTAGTCAACTGCGGCAGCGAAAGTTCCCAGCGTCTGTTTATTAAGTTCGCCCACCAGCTTTCGTGCGCCACGGCGGTTCTTTGACGCCCGGTCGCCGAGCCGGTTGTAGCACCATGACGGGCATCAATTTCGCTCTCAAGCGTGTTCTGTATACGCAGCCATAACGCCCGTTCGTTCGGCGGAGCAACGTACTGTTCACGATCTTCGCGAGCAACGTTTACGATGGCATGAAGATCATCACGCACCGCTACGCAGCCAAAACATTCATTAAAATGCTTGTTGAGCAATGTTCGATTCTCAGCGCTGATTGAACCGTCAAGCAGTTCACTGAGTAATTCCTGACATCTATCGCAATTCATTGAAAGAACCTCTTGCATGCCACACACGTCGGCGGCGACTTTAAAGATCAGCCTTTGTGAGAATCCTGTGTAACGTGCCTTTCCTGATAAAAAATCTCGCGGAGGACTGTGGTTAATGTCTTCACCGCGGAGTGGTTCGAAACGCGCAGGCGCTTCATTGACTCAGGCGGACGCTCTTGGAAGCTATTCGGACAAATTTTGTTGCCTGAGCAAGGCGCGTAATTTCATCCGCGCTTTGTGCAACTGCGATTTGCTGGTTCCAACCGAGATATGCATCTTCCGTGCGATCTCTTCGTGTTCGTACCCTTCAACATCGTGCAGCACAAACACTGTGCGGTAGCCGGTCGGCAACTGCGCAACGGCTCTGTCGAGTGCAATGCGGTCAACTACCGGCATCGCATTTGGGTTCTCTGTGCCGCGAACCATCTGCACCGGAATATCGCCATCTTCCGTAGTCTGCTCCAACATTACGCCCCGCTTCCGAAAGTGCATCAGCACTTGGTTAACCGCTAGCCGATGCAACCAGGTGGTAAAAGCAGAGTCGCCGCGGAAGGATCCGATCTTACGAAACAGTTGGATGAACACCTCTTGCGTGAGGTCTTCTGCCTCCACGACGTTGTGGGTCATGCGCAGGCACAAGCTGTAGACGCGTCGGTTGTGGCGCTCATAAAGCTCTTCGAAGGCATGCACATCGCCTCCGGCCGTTCTTTGCGCCAGCACATAGTCAGAAATTGGGGGAATCTCTGTTTCAGCCGCGGTCACGTGTTCGTGTTTTGGTTGAAGCCATGATGGCTTTGCTTCGTCTTCTTCTCTGCCACCAGGAACGACGCTAACACGCGCTCACTAACTTCGAACGATCATCCCGCACTCTGCCGCTGCGTTTTTCAGTCAATCCCCAGCGCGTAACCGGGCTTCCTATTCGCAATTTGTGATGCCGCACTTCTAGGGCGTCGTTGCCTAACTGTACTCAAAGATTTTCTTTTTCGTGTACTGCATTAACGCTTTGGTGCATTCACTTTATGCCCAGTAAGTGCGGTCGAGTGATCGATAACCAACAGCCTCAGCGACATGCGCCGGGCGAATGTCTGCGGAAGCATCGAGGTCTGCGATAGTACGGCTGACCTTGAGTATTCGATCATAAGCGCGGGCTGACAAGGCTAAACGCGTCATGGCCGCCTCTAACATTAGTTCGCACTTGGTATCGATTTGACAGTGATGGCGAATTTGCCGAGATGTCATCGCCGAGTTAGAGAAGATTCCTTCATTAAAGAATCGCTCCCGCTGGCGCTCCCGCGCGGCTGTAACTCGCGCGCGTATGTCGGCCGAGCTTTCCACCTCCGGTCCTTCGCCAGTTAACTCTTTGAAACGTACGGCAGGCACGTCGACATGTATATCTATGCGGTCGAGCAGCGGTCCCGAAATTCTTCCGACGTAACGACTAATCTGCAAGGGTGTGCAGCGACATTCTCTAGTCGGATCGTTCCAAAAACCGCAGGGACATGGGTTCATCGCGGCGGCGAGCATAAATGACGCCGGAAAGGTCAGCGACATCGCTGCACGGCTGATGGTGACTTGCCCGTCTTCGAGCGGTTGCCGCAAAACCTCCAGCACACTTCGATCAAACTCCGGCAACTCATCCAGGAAGAGCACCCCGTGATGTGCGAGCGAAACTTCGCCGGGGCGCGGCACAGTGCCGCCACCAATCAACCCGGCATCGCTAATTGTGTGGTGCGGCGACCGAAAGGGTCTTTCGGTAACTAATCCGGTACGATTCGTTAGGCCTGCGACTGAATGAATTTTGGTTAGCTCCAGCGCAGTCTCAAACTCGAGCGGCGGCAGAATCGTTGGCAATCGCTTGGCAAGCATGGTCTTGCCGGAGCCCGGCGGCCCGATCAGCAGAATATTGTGCGAACCAGCGCTCGCAACTTCCAAGGCTCGTTTGGCGCTCTGCTGGCCGCGCACCTCGCGGAAGTCGACCTTGTAGCGATCGACGTGCGAAAGCACCATCGCCGGATCGACTCGCAGCGGCGTCCGTTCGCCTGGAGAGCGGCGCAGGGCTGCAAGCAGTTCGACGGCGCTACGTAAATCAGCGACCGGATAAACATCAACACCAGCAACCACCGCTGCTTCCTTGGCATTCTCTTCAGGCAGCAGAAGAAATTTCGTTCCCGCCTCGCGGGCTCGTACCGCAATAGAGAGCGCACCCTTAATCGGGCGTACACGCCCGTCAAGCGAGAGTTCACCGACGGAGAGTACATCGGCCAGCCCCTCCTCGTTGCCGAGGTCGCCGTTTGCTCCCAGGATGCCAAGCGCAATCGGTAGATCAAAGCTCGCACCTTCCTTTCTA
>JACCTF010001028.1 GCA_013812565.1 Pyrinomonadaceae bacterium
CGTTAGCGCTTTTCCGGTGTGCATACCGAAACTTTCCATGTGATTCATCGGTGATCGCAAAGTGTGCGAGGTAAAGCGGATTGGCAATAAGCCGGAGGGGGATAACACCGAAGCGGTCAAGGTCAGTACGTCGTTTGAAGAAGACAAGCTCAAAGCCAAAGCGTCGCCCCCGTGCTGTCTTCATATGACCCGTGTAATACCACCATTCAGTTTGTGCCTCTTTATGCGCATAAAGATCACGCGGCAGTTCAACGCCGTGGTGCTCTGTACCGTCGCGCAGCGTGGAGGGTTTGCCCACCACGGCATCAGCGACGCGGTCTAGAACATCGGCGGCAAGTTGTCCAAGTGGTTCCGTAAAATTTGTACTCATGTGTTCGTATTTGTGATTTTTGATTTGCGATTTGGAGGTATCAACTTAAAGCTCTGTTGTTCGTTACACCTTGTCATCAATAGTTTCAGCATTAGCCGCTCCACCATGCAAGCAAGATAGCAGAGAGGCGGTGACAAAAGTATGTGCCTTTTGCAAAAGGAAGTTCGCTTTTTGCGGGAATTCACACGCGCTCGATGTTTTCGCCGGGTTCTACTAACAGGGTGCGAAAGTTGGACAAGCGAACAAGGCCGGGGACCGCGCCCTTCGGCTTGGACAAAAACTTGCGCTGCGTATAGTGAACGGAGACTTTCGAATCTTTGCGGGCTTGGCTGAAACCAGCGGCCAACTGTGCTGCTTCGATAAGGGTGCGCTGAGGAACTTCCGTTTTAGGCGTGTGATTGCGCACAATGACATGCGAGCCTGGGTAATCGGCGGCGTGAAACCACCAATCGGAAGGGCGTGCGACATGAAACGTCAAATGATCATTATCGCGCGCCGCCCGCCCGACAAGAATCTCATAGCCATCCGATGAACGATAGCGTCTGGCTCCCGGAACCGTTTCTTCACGGCGATTCTTTGAGCGATTCTCCGGCGCGTTTGCTTTGCGCTTGCCCCCTGTTTTAGTTGCCGCTTCGTCTCTGAAGGCGTCGAGCGCCGCTTCGTCTCCAGCTTCGATGATCCTTTCTAGTTCGTGCCGTTGCGCTTCGAGGATCGCTAGTTCTTCCGCGAGTTTTTCGAGTCGCTGGGCGATTTCTTGACGGGCATGCTTAGCTTTTGTGTAGCGCGCGAATGCCCGCGCGGCTTCTTCCTGCAACGTACGGTTTTCATCAATCTCTAATTCGATGATGGGTGCGTGCTCCGCATAGTAATCCGTGAGACGCACAACACCTCCGCGCCGCTCAGCGGTGGCGATATTGGCGAGCAGCAGATCACCGATCCGTTTGTGTTCTTCGGCATCGCCGTGCCTCCTGAGATCGTCTGAGAGATTACGTCCGAGTTTGCGGCGCTTCCCAAACTCTTTGCGGAGGCGCGCCTGCTGCTCCGCCGCGCGTTGATCAAAGAGGCGTGTGCGTTCGAGATGTTGATAATAAGCGTCCGCCGCGTCAGATAGGGAAGCGAATTCACCTCGCTCAAAGGGTGGTGTCGATAACTGAGGAGATGCGCTTTGCGTGTCGTGGAAAGCAGGCGGCGCTTCGTATAGATCGGCGACCTCATGATTCTTCCCGTGCGATGGTCGCAATGAATCAAGAATGCGTCCATGTTCGTCCAACAGGAAAAGGTTTGCTGTCCGTCCCGTCAGTTGCACGATGAGTGATGGAGTGTGCGTGTCACCAATAGCCGTCTGCGCGTCGAAGGCGAAACGCACAATGCGGTCTCCTTCATCTTTCGTGAGCGCACGAAGAATTGCTCCGCCAATATGTTTGCGAAGCGCGAGCGCAAACGGCGAGGGCGGGAGAGATTGCTTCTCAAGTTCGCGAACTGTGCGGCGAATCAGGTGCATGCGTGGCTGGTTTGATTCAGCGGAGATCAGAAGGTAGCGACCATCATCCGGGCGGAAGTCGATGGCAAGACGAGCGCGGGCAAGCTGAAAAAGTTTACCCATCCGGTGCCCCACGAGCGCCGAGCGAAGTTCCTCAACAATCTGGTTGAGCGTTTGATCGTTCATGACGATACAAGAGATGCGAATGGTCGTCGCTAAAGATCAACCTGCAATAGCTTTCAAGAGAATAAAAGTTCGGAGCGTTGCCTTCAGGCGGGTTGTGCGGCGGGGGAAAGAAGCTCGACCAAAGTCGGTATTCCGAGCCATTACCCCTCACATCTTTCTCTACCCTTGGACTGATGTCTAAACTAACAAAATCTTCAATCAATGCAAAAGGCTCTGCTCTTTAATCAATCAAGCAGAGCCCTCGGAATGTTAGGGGTGGAGCTTTCCCTTGTCTACTCGCGTATCACGATTGTGCCGGAGAGGCGGTCATGTGCCGTGCGGCTTTCAATGTCAAGCAGCGCATATAACAACCCGAATCCAAATGCGGCAACAGAAACCATTTGAAGGAGCGCGCGCCGCACTGCTTGCTCCATTGTCGGCGACTCTCGCGTTGTGGCATCAACCGTACGAAGTGAAACGAGCGACATGCCACAGGTGCGTCCCCACAGGGCTGTCGAAGCCGCCAGGTAGAGAAACGACATGATTAAGAAGATGCTGCACATCAAAGCGATCACACCCAAGTTCGTCCAATCTCCGCTCGTTAGCTCTATGATTGCCGCGAAGGGTGAGACGACAAAGACGATAAGCAACAGATCGATGATTCCTCCGGCGAAGCGCGCCGCGACGGGCGCGATCTCGGTGCTGTTTAGCGCAGCCTTAGTTGTGTTGTACTCCTGTGTGGCTGCGCAATGCGAAAGCACTTCGTCATCGACTACCTCGGCGAAGACGCGGCGGGGTTGCGGCGCAGGCGTCAGCACCACTGGCGCGAGCGCTGGCGTAGTTGCCGGTAGCTTATTGGCGGCAATCTTTATTGTGGGTTGGACTGGTTGATCTGGAACTACGGGTTGCTTCGGGCTGGCCGTCGCCGATTGAGCTGGAGGGGAAGGCCGAACTGAATTAATTTGTATGTCTGGAACAACCATCACGAAATTTGTGGGCCGCTCAGCCTCGACACCCTTTTTAGATTTCTCCGGCAAAGCAGGAGGGCTTTGCGTCACAGGGGCACACGGAGTTTCCGAAGCGGCGACGGGCACTGTTGCCGTAGGGGGGCGCTCAGGTTGCTTCGCTTCAACAACGCGTGCCAACGCCGTGGCGGCGCTTGCGCCGTTCATTCCCGCCGAGCGTACGCGGGCGGGTGGCGGAGGTGGCTGCCGGTGCGCGCGTTCAAGGCGGCGCAGGGCTGCTGCAACAATCGGGTTGAGCGTGGAAGGATCTACGGATGGTGGCACAAGCCCCAGATGCGACTCGGTTTGGGCGGGTGGTTGCTCTACGTCGGCCTGGAGCGCGGCTTCTTCCTCCGCCTCACGCTGGCGGCGATGTTGAATTTCGCGCACACGCTCGCTCAACTCTTTGCGCCACTGTGGTTGCAACGACCGCCCCGAGGCTGCCGGAAACTCGATCAAAGTTGACACACGTGAGGCCGCCCGCCGAGCGTCACCCGCTTCCTTTAGCAAAGAAGGTGTTTCAACTTGCTGAGATATTGGAACAGAAGGCTGTTCCTGTTCAGTAACTAAGGAAGGCGAAACAGGATTTTTGCATTGCGGGCAAATATCCAAATCGTCGGCTAAAGCGCCGCAGCATGCCGCACACTGCATACGTGGAGTGCCTCCTGAATACAAAGCTAAAGTTGATCTCTGGGGTAACTGCCGGAACCTGTAAATCCAAGCCCGTTAAAATTTCGCGCGGATGCTATCAGAAACTACTTTAAGTAGTCAACGAGAAAATGTACAAGCAAATGTAGGTGGTTAGTTGGCGACTACAAGATGCTGGGTGGAGGGTATGCTATCGCCCCATGGGTTGAAGGCTCGATGAATCATCTTCCACGGCGAAGGAACAAATAATCCTTCTCAAAGTGGGCAGCAACTGCCAAATCTAAAGCCGAACGAATTTCGCTGCCGTTTCTAAAACAGGGAAGCAGCAAAGCGAGTTTGAACAATCGCCGCGCAAACTACCAGAGCTTTAGAGAGGCCGTCTACCGGCAAAGTCGGCGCTTGACGCTCGGCAGAGAGGCGCTCGTCAGTAATCGTCCGTGATGCGAATCAGATTGGGCGATTGTTTATACTCATCCAACTCATCGTCCCTGCTCGGTTCGATGATGATGTGCGTTGTTGTCTGGGTTATCTCTTCACAGAGTTCGTTTGGCGTGCTGTCAACTTGCTGGACGAAAGCGACGACGTGAGTCTCTTCGTGCACGTAACGTTCGTAGTATCGTGCCGGTTGTGAAATCTCTTTGCGTACCTTTTCCGCGATTTCGCCGAGGTCAATGAAGTAGTCGGCAACGTCGATCAACTTCGGCGCGGTATTCGAACGAAAACCGGCGATCTCCACGCGACAGCCTTTGTATGCAACGGCATTGACCGCGTAAACAAAATCTTCATCGCCGGAGACGAGCACCGCCGTGTCGTAGCGTCCTGCCAGACTCAGCATATCAACGGCAATTTCAACATCAAGGTTCGCTTTGCGCGTGCCGTCATAAAAGGTTTTCAACTCTTTTTGGATCACGCGAAATCCGTTGCGACGCATCCATAAGAGAAAGCCTTGCTGCCGCTCGGCTCCCGTATCAACGCCGGTGTAGAAGAAGGCGCGCAAAAGCCGCCCGTCGCCTAACAGGACGCGTAAGAGTTTGTTGTAATCGATGTCTAGGTTGTGGAACCGCGCTGCGTGAAAAAGGTTATTGCCATCAATGAATACTGCGACTCTGCCACGATAACCGAACTGCCATGAAACATTATTCGTCGGATCAAAATGCATCTCAAAAATAACTCCAACAGTAGAAATATCAAATACCTATGCGAACAGAATGCCGCCCGAAGGTGACGGTGGTCAAGCAAAAACAGGTTATTGAATTATATACCTAAGCTCATGCGTTTGGCTGCTTTCAACGGGGCGCAGCAATAATCTCACCCGTTGCTGCATCGAGGTACACAATCTGCGCCGCGCTCGTCGGCCCGACCGCAATCTCCCAGGCAAGCCGTAGTTCAAGCCTTGGTGTCCCACTGGTTTCTATCACGGGGTAGACCACTAACTCGCGCACGGCTGTTTCATCTCCAGCCCGAAGGGTGCGCGTCTGCGGCTGGCCCGCCGCATCCGTATGAGTGAAAGTCTGATTTGCGAGGCGCGCTACCGCTTGCTCTCTCGTGAGTCGCGGACGAATCTGGTCGAGCGCACGCTCCAGGCGCGTCGCATCCGGGATGCCGGTGCTTGAAAGCTCAATCACGCGTCGATCCGGTGTGAAACTAATCGTCAGTTCACCATAGCCGCCGCGCAGTGGGTAATTAAAAGGACGCTGCTGGTAGCGAACTTGTTGCGCGCCGTCCCCATCTACGGCTCTCTTGTGTTCAACGAGCGACAATTCCTGCGCCTCAACGCCGAGCAACGCATTGGCGCTACTGATGAAACGACGCAGCGCTTCGCGCGACTCCTCTTCGGTTGCGAACGTCGCTTCGCTTCCAATTTTCGGCAAGCGCAGCGGCGCGGCAAGCTGTGTAGGCAGCGCACGCACCGTTGCTGTAATGGGCTGAAATTCCGGCAAAGGCGCATCGAGGATTCCTTGATCACGCACGAGCGCCTGCCACGCCGCAATTGCTTGTTCGCGTCTCTCCTCGCTGCCGGTAAAGACAACCGGGTATGCGGAAACATCAGCGCGCGGCTGCGCGGGATCGGGCGGACGCGAAGCGGCACCGCACGCACTCACCAACAATGCGAGCGCCGTCAAGACGAACGCAGATAGTGACAACCTCTTTGCTTGTTGACTGATAATGCCCATCGTCGCTTCTGATTATAACGAATCGTACTTTCTGAGCAATGAAGCATCACTCGATGATAGTGACTGGACGTTGATTGCAAAGATCGCCGTGCATCGTATAATCCTGGAGCGAAAGATGAAACGAAGCGACAACGAGAGACGAATGCCGAAGGCACGCAGAGCTGGTTTAGAGTCTACGAGGAAGCCGGAACCACAGACGGCGGAAGACAATAACCACGCACTTCACAAACAGGCTTCGGGCGCGCACATGCTTGAAGTTTCAAAATCAGAAGCGCAGCTTTGCGGCGTTGGGCCTGTGCTGGAAGCCTTGCGCGCGGGGAACCGTCCCGTCGAACGCCTCACGATTGCCGAGGGCACGCACGAATCGCGGCTGCGTGAACTGCTTCAATTAGCCCATGCTGCGGGTGTCCCGGTACGCCGCGCGACACGCTTTGAACTCGACCGTTTAGCCGCAGGCGTTCAGCACCAGGGCGTCGTCGCTTCAATTGCCGCCGCTCGTTACCGAGACGCGGATGAACTGCTTGATGAACTCGCAGCGCGCATTGGAACTGAGCATCCGCCGCTCGCAATTGTACTTGATGGCGTTGAAGACCCGCGTAATCTGGGCGCGATCATCCGCACTGCTGAGTGCGCTGGGGCACACGGCATCTTTATTCCTGAACGGCGCGCGGTCGGATTAACTGAGACGGTGGCAAAGACAGCGGCCGGAGCTTTGGAGTATGTTCCGGTAGCACGGGTCGCAAACGTTGCGCGGTTGATTGAGCAACTAAAAGAGCGCGGCATCTGGACTGTGGGCACCGACGCGGAGGCGACGACGAATCACACTGCATGGGACTGGACCGGGCCTTCAGCCGTTTTTCTTGGAAACGAAGGCGAGGGGCTGCGTCGTCTGGTGCGTGAGCGCTGCGACTGCTTGGTGCGCATCCCTCTGCACGGACATGTCGAGTCGCTCAACGTTTCGGTCGCCGCTGGAGTGATACTATTTGAAGCAGTGCGACAGCGAACCGCTGTTCGCGCTGCCGCGTATAAAGCAGGGCAGGATAAGCTCGGAAAATGAAGGCAGTTCGACGCTGCCACTCGATCAATACACAGTTTGGAAAAGAGGCGAAGCAAATGTACTACTGTCCCAAATGCGCCGCGCAAAACGCTGAAGACGCAAAGTATTGTCGCGCGTGCGGCGCGAACATAAGCTTGGTATCGCAGGCGCTTTCAGGACAATTACCGGTAGACCGTAACGATCAAGCAAATTCATTAGAGGATCTGTTTGGCTTATCCGGTGCGACAAAAAACGGACGAGGCAAGCGTAAAAAAGAATCAATGGCAAGACATGCCTCTGAGGTGAACATGACCCCGGTGGCTCCCTGTGCTCCGATGAATCTCGATTGGGGTGGTGGAGGCAAACGCAAAAAACCGGCGAGCCTTGAAAGCGGCATCACTAATATCTTCATGGGCATCGGCTTTGTGTTTGTTGCGTTCGCTGCGCTGTTCTTCGCGCCGGCAGGGCGAATCTGGTGGTTCTGGCTGTTGATTCCAGCCTTTGCAATGTTCGGCGGCGGCGTTGCAGAGTTGGTGCGCCTCAAACTTGGGCAGCAATTCACGCCGGTGAATAACCCAGCCGTGCCGCCCACCCAGCGCGCAAACGAGATTCCGTCAGCGCTTAACATCTCTCAGCTCCCTTATGCGCCGCCAAGTGTCACTGAAGGCACAACGAGGCATCTTGATACGGAGAGTTCCAAGCGGTACTTCGATCCGCTTGAGCGTCCTGCTGACAAACTCTGAGGGTTTTTTCGATGACACAAAGTTTCTATATTTAATGTAGGGTGCAAGCATCTCAACTTTGTCGGAGAGCGAAAAGCACTTTACCGTGAAGATGCTTGCAATGATCTAGTCGCCGTCGCTTCGATTGTTTGTGCCTCAACTATTCAAACCCTCAATGCAACTTCAAAGGAACTGTTAGATGAACAACGCGAACACTGTGCGCATCGGCGTTCCGGTTCGCGTCGAGCGCGCTTGTGATTTAAGTCAGGCCGTAGCTCGCGCCGCTCATGTTGCAGACATCATCGAACTGCGTCTGGATTACCTGGAACCAACCGAGCTTGGTGAAGTGCTGCGCTCTCTTGCGACGTTTCACTGCCCGCGTCCCTTGATCCTCACACTGCGACCGGCAGAAGAAGGCGGTCACCGGCCTCTTGATGATGCGGCACGGCGTGCCTTCTGGTCCTTGCCCGAACACTCTCGCGGTTCAAACTTTATCGATATAGAACTTGATTTACTGCTTGGCTCCGCGAGCCGCGA
>JACCTF010001052.1 GCA_013812565.1 Pyrinomonadaceae bacterium
TTTCGCGTGAACTAAAAGGGCTTGCTAAAGAATTAAACGTGCCGGTGATTGCGCTGTCGCAGTTGTCGCGCGCACCTGAATCGCGCTCAGACCACAAGCCTCAACTGAGTGACTTAAGAGAAAGCGGATCAATCGAGCAAGACGCCGACGTCGTCGCCTTCATCTACCGCGAGGAACAGTACAACCGCACGGAGGAGAATGCCGGACACGCGGACCTCCTCGTCGCCAAGCAACGCAATGGGCCAACCGGAACTGTGCGATTAGCTTTCCTCAAAGAGTTCACCAGGTTCGAAGACGCCTACTTCGAGTAACCCGCCCCGCCGCATTCCTAACTATCAATTACTCTAGATTCGTTTAACCTTCAGAGAAACTGTTCTATGTTGCATCCTGAGATAATGAAGGTCAGCAGCGGTGTCAGTTCGTACGCCGGACGCCCGACGTGGGCTGAGATCGATTTGGATGCGCTGGCGGCAAACTTCCAGGCCGTGCGGCGGCAAGTTGGTTCAGGCGTGAAGGTGGCAGCGGTGGTGAAGGCCAATGCTTATGGGCACGGTGCGGTGCGGTGCGCAGAGCGGCTTGCCGCAGAAGGCGCGGACTGGTTCAGCGTTGCATTGCCGGAAGAGGGAATCGCTTTACGTCAAGCGAAGATCACCGAACCGATCCTGTGTCTTGGTGGCTTCTGGGAAGGACAGGCCGAAGCGTGCCTTCAGTACAAACTGGTGCCGGTCATCTATCGCATCGATATGGCCGAGGCTTATCATCTGGCGGCGCAAGCGGCAGGAGTGGTCGCAGATGTGCACATTAAAATTGATACCGGAATGGGACGCTTAGGGGTACGCTCTGACAACGTAGACGAGTTCGCTGCTCGATTGCGGAGTTTCAAGAACATACGGGTTGACGGCGTAATGACCCATTTTGCTGCCGCCGATGCGCCGGATCAAGATTGCTTTACGAACGAGCAAGTGGCGCGCTTCCAAGAAGCTTTGAATCACATACGCGCGCGCGGGCATAATCCAACGTATGAAGATATGGCAAACTCGCCGGCGATCTATGCGCACCCGAAAGCACGGGCCAACATGGTGCGTCCGGGCGGCGTGCTCTATGGATTGTGGCGCGATGTACTGCAACCTCAATCTAATCTGCCTGAGTTTAGTTTAGTGATGCGGCTTCGTTCCTGCATCACGCTGCTGAAGTGGGTGCATCGGGGCGAAACCCTTGGGTATGGTTGCACGTTTGAAGCGGCGCGCGAAACCCTAGTGGCGACTTTGCCCATCGGGTATCACGATGGCTATATGCGCGCATTGTCGAACCGCGGGCGGGCGATTGTGCGCGGAAGGTATGCTCCCGTTGTGGGCCGCGTTTCAATGGATCTAACGCTGGTTGATGTTACAGATGTGCCCGATGTTGCGCTTGGTGATCCCGTTACGCTGATGGGCACGGATGGTGAACTCTCGATTTCGGTGGAGGACGTGGCGAAGACGGCAGGCACGCTTTCTTATGAGGTTACGTGCGGCATCAGCGAGCGCGTGCCACGCCGCTACTTGCCGGAGGCGCAATAAGTGGCAAGACAGATAATTGCCGATGTCCTTGTCGGTTCGTCAGTAAATTGATAGGCTCTCATTCGGAGACAGTCCTTGACAGTCCTTTTGCCCCGCCTTGAAGTCAGCAAACAACTCAACAACTGAGTCACCACTGTTTGGTGGCAAGGTCCAATTTCAACCCTTACAACAAAAGGAAAAATGCGCATGAAGAAACTCTTAACGAGTCTTGTAATAATGACGCTGCTTTGTGTTGTGGCACCTATGACGGTACAGGCACAATGCGGCAACATAAGACACAGTCACAGCAACTACGCACACAGACATCGTAGCTGTGTGGGGGACGGCCACAAGCATGGGCGTAGTTTCTGGCAGAAACATCGCGACAAAATAACGACGGGGGGCGGCGCTCTCGCGGGTGCGGCAATCGGCGGATTGGCTGGCGGCAAGAAGGGGGCAGCGATAGGAGCGATCACCGGCGGCGGCGGCGCTGCCGTTTATACTTACGGAATACGCAAGCGGCGTCGTTCGTCAAGAGCTTACTGATGTTTCATAAGTCTTCTGTTCGCTTTGACGAACGCGAACTACAATCTCAATTTTTAACGGGTCAGATGCGCTCACCAGCTTTAGCCCAAGTTGGCGAGCGCATTCTTTTTATGAATGCTGTAATGGGACATTGCACGGGCAGCGGCTACTCGTGTACCAATCACATGTGCTTCTATTTGATCTTTGTTTGGATCAGACACGCCATCGGTCGCGCGCCGTACTGCTTGTCATAGCCACCCCCCGTGAGCCACGCCCGCGCCGCTGCAGGCTTTGAAGTATTAGCGTACTTCTTACCGCGCAGCCTAACGTGCTTCATCAAAAGCTTTCTCAAGCAGCGGCAGTACGCCATGCTCGGCTGCCTGTCTGCGCAGATACTCGACATCGAGCGCAGACCCTTGAACTTTGAGGACGCCCGAGATGTCCGACCATTG
>JACCTF010001057.1 GCA_013812565.1 Pyrinomonadaceae bacterium
CTATAAAGCCATTACCCAGCGTGTTCATCGATATGCGGAAAGTCCGGATGTCGTCCTCGAAGGCCACCCGCTCCACGATATCCGGGTGAGTTGCACGCGATTGAACCAGCGAGCCGCCCAAAGATTCAAAGAACCCGCCATTTTCTACGCGCCCGGTGCGGTGCTCGGCGATCTGGCTTGCTCCCCCCGTTGCAACATTCTGGTGACACTCCCGGCAGCTCTGCGCGTTATAGGTAGGCCCGAGTCCATCGCCTACTTTTTCAACCTCCTCGAAGATGAACCGGTTATCGTTGAACGAGCGGAGTGGTATGACATTGTCCTCGTTAATCGTTTCGAAAGGTGGCCCCTGCTCAGTGAAGCCGTTCGTTAGGTTGTCAAAGCCCGTGGGCGCTTCGGTCGGGCCACGCAGCCTATCGCCCTCACCGCCGCTATGACTTTGGCGGTCATCAAAGTCGGCGAGCTCTTCGTCCTCGATCTCGCCGTTATGGCGGAATCTATCCCGGCTGGTTTGGTGGTCAGAGTCGGCAGGCGCTCTGGCTTGGCCGCCCCGACTCTGGACGATATTTGTGAACGCCGTGGTGAGCGCGAAGGCTACAACGGAAATCGCTACAATCGTCAGTTTCAAGAATCTCATACTGTCTCCTATGCCATGATCAGATACATGAGTCTTTAACGGGAAATGTGACACTGAACTTTATGCCGCATGTTTGGCATAAGTTCTCTTCCGCCATCTCCTTAGAAGATAATGCTGAACTCGCTGAAGATAGCGTTGTTATCTTTCTGTGCCCGATACTGCACAGCCAGCGAGAAGGTGCCTTTCCTGTTCGGGCCGCTCACCACAAAGTAGGGGATGTAAGCTGGCTTACGATTCGCATTCGTGATCTGTTCTACTCGCAGCCCAAGCATTGATCGTAAGGACTCTGATCGTGTCGCCAGATACTCTCCTTCAAGGCTGTACCTTGCGCGTGACTGCCGGCGTGAGGAGGTGTCGCGCTGATCTATCCCAAGCCCCCCAGTTGCATAGAAGCGTTTGTAGTTAAGTGTGCCGACACCCTGAAATAGTCGTCGGTCGTCATCCAAAAAAGCATGAGCGCCTACGGAGTTCAGTCCCTTGCGGTAGAAGCTTTCCAGAAAGATGCCTTTCGGTCGCCCTTCAAGTTGGAAACTCGCCTCCCTCCGCGCCTCGGATGTCAAAGGCAGCGAGAACTCGCTAGCGACCGGCACAGTCACAAGGTGGAACAAACCGTCGCTTGGCCTTTCGCCCAAGATTGATCGAAATTGATAGGTTAATCCTGCGGAACGTCCGCTCGGCGCGAACGCCCTCAGCGACTGAAGCCGCGTGTTGCCGGATGGATCGCCCGCAAGAGAGGTGCTAAAGATTGCCGGCTCAGTTATTGTCAACCGCCGGGAAACATCAACCTGCCTGAGCGAGCGGTATTGGCCGAACGTAAGAGAGTTGCGGTTGTTGATGTCTACATTGACGAGCGCATCTTCGAACCGTCCGCTGCGGTCGCGCAATGATCCATCATTACGGGTCTCCAGACTCACAGCACGCCACTCGACAAAGTAGGAGAACGGCGAGTCGCCAATGTGACCGGCACTGATGATCTCAACGCGGTTGAGATAACCTTTGCTAAACCTCGACTCGCTGTTTTCATAACGTCCTGATACCCAAGCCGCGACATAGTGGGAGATAGCGGCTCCCGTCTTTGCCAACTTTGATTCAGCCTTGATGTTAGTGGCATCTGTGGTCTGCCCCTTCCCCTCTTGAGGCGTCTGGTGGGAGACGGATACTCCTGTGCTGGCAGCCATTGACTCGGCACTGTCGGGAAGCTGTTTTCTCCAACCTTCAGGCATACGGTAGCCGCGAGCTAAAAACGCTTCACCGAAGGCGTTGAGCTTGGGCGGAAGCACATGACAAGTCGAGCAGCTTGTGTCGTGCTTACGGGCGAAGGCCGGTATGGCCTGCGCTTCTTGAAGAGGCGCGAAGATGCTAACGATCCAGAACACTCCGAAACACCATAAGATCATTGCAAAACATTTAGAACTAACCCTGATCCGAGGTCTCGGCGAGCGAGGTTCAAGATTGCTTTCTGTGATCGTCATAACTGCTCCTTTTGCTCTCACTAAAATTGAGGTTATTCGTATAGACGAAACACAGATTTAGATTTAGCTAAATCTGTGTTTCGTCTTTTCTAGTATATGATTCTCTGAAAGTCAAGCATTATGTAGTGCGCTTGAGGTAGCGAAGTGTGTTTAATGGGAAGAATAAACTCCGGAAAGCAGAGTAGTGAGAATCAAGTGGTGATCGGAAACAGAGCAAGCGCCGTTGGTGCGTTTAACGGGTGAATCGAGGAAGCATGGTTTCTCTTAGTAACGAGCTACAGCAGATCACACCGGTCGTCGAAGATTATCTGAAGGCGATCTACATGCTTCAGCAGCTCCACGGGCAGGTGAAGACCACGACACTGTCCGAGCGCTTGGAGGTCAAACCGCCGACCGTGACGGCGATGCTCAAGACGCTGGCCGAACTCAGGCTCGTCGTCTACACTCCCTACTACGGCGTCGAACTAACCGCCGCCGGGGAGAAGATCGCGCTTGAAGTGCTGCGCCACCACCGGCTGATCGAGTTGTACTTGGTCGAGGCGCTAGGCTTTAGTTGGGACGAAGTGCATGAGGAGGCAGAGAGGCTGGAGCACGTCATCTCCGAAAAACTGGAAGCGCGAATTGCCGCTCACTTGGGGCACCCGACGGTTGACCCGCACGGCGACCCGATCCCGGCGCTTGATGGCACGCTGCCGAATAGTTCTGCCTTGAGCTTGGCGGAGGCGCCGGTAGGCAAGGAAGTACGCGTCGTGCGCGTGTGCGACCAGCAAGCGGAACGG
>JACCTF010001064.1 GCA_013812565.1 Pyrinomonadaceae bacterium
AGAGCATGTTGACCCCGCCCGCGAGTCCCGGCGGACCGCAAGCGACCATCACTCCCCGGTACAAACATGGCCCGGTCTCGGGCAGCGGAGCCGTCTTCAAATCAAGATCGATATAGCTGGCGACGAACAAATCTAAACGGCCGTCTCGGTCATAATCGAGGAAGGCCGCGCCTGAGCCCCAACGCGTGCGGTTAGTGGCGACGCCGGCTTTTTCCGCAAGCTCGGTGAACGTGCCATTTCCGTTGTTGCGATAAAGGAGGTTCTTACCGAAGCGGCTAACGAAAAGATCATCGTTGCCATCATTATCGTAGTCGCCAACGCAAACGCTTTGACCCCAACCCGTGTCGGCGACGCCCGCTTGTTTCGTGACGTCTTGGAATGTTCCGTTGCCTTTGTTGTGGTAGAGGTGATTTGTCGGCGACACACCGCCGTCATTGTGGGTCATGCCTTCCAAGCGGGTGCCGTTGACAAGGAAGACGTCTTGCCATCCGTCGTTGTCGTAATCGAAAAAGGCCGCGCCGCTGCCCGTGGTCTCAAGCAGGTATTTGTTCTTGCGTTCACCCCCGTAGACCATCTTGGCCGTGATGCCAACCTGTTTCGCGACATTGGTAAACTTAAAGCTGATCTCGGCGCCTGTTTGTTGTGTTGCCGGTTGCGCCACCGCGTATCGAGGGGCAGTAAGCATCAAGCCCAGGAGCGCGCAGACCACTCCTCTACCAAAAGCCTGTAATCTACATTGTTTCATCTTTAGTGAATGATAAGAAACAACTGGTCGGGAGTTCAAGCGCCGTTTAGGGTCCGGCTTTCGGGGTGTAACGGACGAAGACAAGCACGCTCCGGGGAGGCTTAAAAATCACACCCGATTCACGATAAACCGATTGAACCGACGAGCAGCGATCAGCCTTGCGGCCCCTACCAATCTAGTCGTTCTTCAATGTGCGATTTACATGGGTAAGATCGATACTGAGCGCGGTCAATACGTCTGCAAGATTGTCAATCCGTTCGATCGCTGTGGCAATCGTTTGCTTTGCTACATTCGGTAGTTGAGCGTCAACCGCGTCCCGCAGGCTTGCGAGCTGGATTGCGATGTCGCCGGCTTCTTCTGCTGCCTGATCAACGACTTCAAGTTCACGTTCGAGCACTGTTTGCCGCCCCCCGATGTGCGTTTGGTTCGCTGCTAGCGCGAGCTAATCCATCTTCAACCATAGATGATCAATATCTCATCACGGTGCGCCTAGGTCGTGGGCGCGCCGTGATCATGCTCGCTTGTTCCGCCGTACAGACTCCCGGTTGAATGTCTTCAACTTAATGCCTCACGGAGAACGATGGTGAGTCTAGGTTTGCATCGAAGCCAGAAAGTCGTGGTTCGATTTTGTCTTGCCCAGGCGCTCGATCACAACCTCCATCTGTTCAACCGGAGAAAGTGGATTGAGGACACGGCGCATTACCCAGATGCGGCTAAGGTCTTCCTTGTTGATCAGTAGTTCTTCTTTGCGTGTGCCCGAACGCTGGATGTCGATGGCGGGGAAGAGTCGCTTGTCAACCAGTCGCCGGTCGAGGTGCATCTCGCAGTTGCCTGTGCCTTTGAACTCTTCAAAGATTACATCGTCCATGCGCGAACCGGTATCGACCAGCGCCGTCGCGATGATCGTTAAACTGCCGCCCTCCTCAATGTTGCGTGCGGCACCGAAGAAGCGCTTCGGACGCTGCAGGGCGTTGGCATCGATACCGCCGGAGAGGATCTTACCGGAGGGCGGAACCACCGCGTTGTGGGCGCGAGCTAAGCGGGTTAAGGAGTCAAGCAGAATAACCACGTCGCGCTTGTGCTCAACAAGCCGCTTCGCCTTTTCGATCACCATGTCGGCGACCTGTACGTGGCGTGTGGGTGGCTCATCGAAGGTGGATGAAATGACCTCGCCGTTCACCGACCGCTGCATGTCGGTGACCTCTTCCGGGCGCTCATCGATGAGAAGCACAATCAGCGTTACTTCCGGGTGGTTCTGGGTAACGGAATTGGCGATGGTTTGCAGCATCATCGTCTTGCCGGTGCGCGGCGGCGCGACGATCAATCCGCGCTGCCCTTTGCCGATCGGGGTGACAAGATCGATAACGCGAGCCGACAAGCTGTCGGAGGTTACTTCCATCATCAACCGCTCGTCGGGATAGAGCGGCGTTAAATTGTCAAAGAAAACTTTTTCGCGCGCTTGGTCGGGCGCTTCAAAGTTGATCGCCTCCACTTTGATCAGCGCAAAGTAGCGCTCGCCTTCTTTAGGCGGACGAATCTGCCCGCTCACAGTGTCGCCGGTTCGCAGATCGAACTTGCGTATTTGCGATGGACTGACATAGATGTCATCAGGGCCGGGCAGGTAGTTGTACTCCGGTGCGCGCAGGAAACCGAATCCGTCCGGCAAGGTTTCCAATACGCCTTCAGAGAAGATCAATCCGCTCTTCTCCGTTTGCGCCGCGAGAACTTTGAAGATCAACTCTTGCTTGCGCATACCCGTTGCGCCCGGTACGCCCATGTCCTTAGCGATTTGTGTGAGTTTGGAGATGGATAATTCCTTGAGCGAAGCGAGGTTCAACGGTGAATCCAATTGAAGGTCATCGGTGGAGCCGTTTGCCCTCGACTCATCATCCGGTTCGGTCTCCGGCAAAGCATCGATGATGGTCGTCGCTCCGTTGTCATTACCTACGTTGGGTTGATTGCTGCGTGTGCGTGGTGTGCGTTGTGCCATTTTATTCTTTTCCGCGGTAACGTTTCTTCAGGAACGTTACGCTCATCAGGCGGCATTCGCTAACAATACAGCTTGAGTCAACGGGGCTTTCAGCCAGCGGTGCCGCATTAGTGTTAATGATGATCAAATGTCTCGGTAGTTGTTGCTTGGAATAATGCTTGTATGTACGATGAATGTGTGTGGATTACCTATAAACAGTTGACGCGAGGTAATACGTTTCAAACCGAATAATTTCCATTCGGTGAATCCCCCTTGAACTTTTGCAGCGCGAAGAATTTAGAGGCTATTAGATGCTATGTTGTTGTCGCTAGTTGTTGCCGCTCATCAAGCTTTTATCACAAAAGAAGCTGCCGCGAACTGGTCAGAGCTCCTTGTACAACATCCCAAACTTTGTCGCGCCCGCGCCCGGTGAGTGCCGAGTAAGCTAGAACTTCAGCTTCTTCAAGCACGCCTCGAATGAGATCAATATTTTTCCGCAACTGATTTTGTGAGAGCTTGTCGGACTTTGTGGCAACCGTTAACCGCCGCTTCGCGTAGTGTTGAAGCCATCCGCAAAGCTGTACATCCGATTTTGTGGGTTCGTGGCGCGAATCGACGACGTGGATTGATAGCACAAGCTCTGTGCGCTTGGCAAGATAATCCGTTGCCATTTGGCCCCACGTTGCTTTTACTTCCTGCGGCACACGCGCAAAGCCATAACCCGGAAGATCAACAAAGCGAAACCTCTCGTTGATTAAAAAGAAATTCAATGCTTGTGTTCGACCCGGCGTCGAAGATGTACGCGCCAGCCCCCGAACACCAAGCAGGGAATTGATCACACTCGATTTGCCCACGTTGGAGCGACCAAGAAAAGCTACCTCTGGTAGACGCGGATGCTGCGGCCAATGATCTTCACTGAATGCACTTTTAATAAACTCGGCGCTGGTAATCTTCATGCTGACAACAAGCAGTGATGATGAATGATTAGAACCAAACTTGTCACAACCCTGCTTACAAATTTATCAAAGACATAGTTGCGCCCAACTTTCCAGCCCGAGGCTCGGCTAACCCGCTTCAGCGCGCATCGCCGCCATCTGTTTGAAGCGCTCGCGCATCTGTGTGGTTCGCTCCTTTGCGCCAGGCGAACGTATTACGAGTTGTTCCAGGTGCTGAAGGTGATTGGGTATTCCGGATAGCGAGCGAAGTTCCTCAAGAAACAGTTCAAGTTTAGCGAAGACAGCCATGTGCTCAGGGTTGGCGTCGCCAAACATCTGCTCATCAATCGCTCCATGATTCACAAAGGATGCTGCCATGTCCCAATAAGAAGTAACCATACGGTAGTATGCGCTATGCTCACCCCGCCAGGCGTTGATTATGTCTTGAACGTTCTGCGGATGAAACTGCCTAATATACCAATCGCGCGCCTTGCGCATCGTCTCTTCGCGCCGTAGCTCATACAGCTTGAGAATCAACTCCGCGCTTTCATGTTTCGCAGTCATGTTTTTGTCTCTCTAGGTTTTGTTATCGCGAGCGGCAGTTTCTAAAGCATGCTCAATTTTGCCGGTCTCTCGCAATGAGTTGATCGTCCATAAGGATTTCGTTGCAGATGAAGACCGTGGGACCGGTAATCAACTTCTTAACTTCGTTCTGCGACTTGCCGCAGAACGAACAGCGCAACGTATCATCGGTTCGCCGTACCATAAGTTCTTGCAGTAGCTTCAATGGGATTCGTTGAAATGCATTTGGTGAGACGACTACAAGAGAGAGCGCTGTAGATTGAAAAGCGATGAGAGTACGGCGTGTTTGCGCTGCACTCTCATCCGTAATCAGTCAGCCATTGTCGGCGTGTTTTGCGATGGCGGTTCCGTCGTCCAGAGCGGCGGGCTGGTGCTTTCATCCGTTGCTCCAATATCTGTCGGACACGTATCTTCGAGAGCTAAGGAGAGAACTTCATCAATCGTCTCGACCGCGTGGATAGTGAGCGCGCTCCGTACCTCCTCTGGAACCTCCACCAAATCCTTCTCATTGTCCTTTGGCAAGATGATTGTGGTTACACCAAAGCGATGCGCAGCTAATAGCTTCTCTTTAATGCCGCCGACCGGCAACACGCGACCGCGCAACGTGATCTCACCGGTCATTGCCAAATCTCTACGAACCGGAACACGCGTTAGCGCAGAAGCCATCGCCGTTGCCAACGTAATGCCTGCCGATGGCCCGTCTTTAGGAATCGCGCCTTCAGGGATGTGCACGTGAAGATCGCGCTTCCGAATGAAGTCAAGGCTCATCCCTAAACGTTCGGAGCGCGATTTGATGCAGGTCAATGCAGCTTGCGCCGATTCGCGCATCACTTCGCCGAGTTTGCCCGTGAGCGAAACACCGCCGCGCCCGTTGGTAAGCGTCGCTTCGATGTGAAGCACCTCGCCGCCGACCTCAGTCCAAGCTAAGCCGATAGCTAGGCCGACCTCGCTTACCCCGATTGTTCCTTGCTGCCGGAACTTAATAGGACCAAGCATCTCGCGCACGCGCTCAGCCGTGATAACATCTTTGAAATCTTCCCCAGTGCTTGCTGAGACAAGTTTTCGCGCGACCTTACGCAGACACGAACCGATCTCGCGCTCTAAGTTACGCACGCCCGCTTCGCGCGTGTAGTGGCGTATGATCTCTATTAAACCTTCTTCGGTAAACTCAATCTGCTCGGACTTGATGCCATTGCCTTCCGCCTGCTTTGACACCAGGTGACGACGAGCAATCTCTAACTTTTCGCGCTCGGTGTAACCGGAAAGGCGCAAGATCTCCAAACGATCTTGCAGCGGCGGCGGAATCGTATGGAGCACGTTAGCCGTGGCGATAAAGAAGACTTTGGACAGATCATACTCGACATCAAGATAATGATCTTGAAAGGTATTGTTCTGTTCCGGATCAAGCACCTCAAGAAGGGCCGCACTCGGATCGCCGCGAAAGTCCGCGCCAATTTTGTCAACCTCATCAAGGAGAATCAGCGGGTTGACGGTGCCTGCCTTTTTCATCATCTGAATGATCTGCCCGGGAAGTGCGCCGATATATGTGCGGCGGTGTCCGCGAACCTCCGCTTCGTCGCGCACGCCGCCTAATGAGAGGCGAACGAACTTGCGTCCGGTGGCGCGGGCAATTGATTTACCGAGACTTGTTTTGCCAACTCCCGGCGGGCCGACGAAGCACAAAATAGAACCCTTCGGATTCTTCACCAGTTGGCGCACCGCGAGGTATTCGAGAATGCGATCTTTAATCTTCTCTAAGCTGTAATGATCTTCGTTTAAGATTTCTTCAGCCCGTGTCAGATCGCGAATCTCTTTCGACTTCTGTTTCCACGGTACGCTCAGCAACCAATCAATGTATGTGCGCGAAACCGTGCCCTCGGCCGACATCGGCGGCATCGCCTCAAGGCGGCGCAACTCCTGCATCGCTTTCTCCTGCGCCTCTTCCGACATGCCGGCTTCTTCGATCTTCTTCTTCAAATCTTCAAGTTCGGCCTTCTCATCCTTGCGGCCAAGCTCTTTGTGAATCGCCTTGATCTGTTCGTTTAGGTAATACTCCTTCTGGGCTTTCTCCATCTGCCGCTTGACGCGCGCCTGAACTGTGCGGTCGAGTTGCCGCTTCTCTATCTCGCTATCCATTAGTTCAACGAGACGCTGAAGGCGTTCATGTGTGGAGAAGATTTCGAGTAAACCCTGCTTGTCCTCAACCGAGATGCGCAGTTGCGAAGCAAGCGCGTCGGCGAGGTGTGATGGATCCTGGTTGCGCAAAGCCATCTGCAACGCATCGGTCTGTTGAGCTTCGGGCGCAAGTCGCAAATGCTGCTCAACTCGCTGCGCAATTCGTTGCACAAGGGCATCAATGCGCGAGCCTGTTTCATTAACAATCGGTGCCCGCCGCACCGTGGCGGTAAACGCCCCGTTATCGTCATCTACCCGCAAGGTAGTCGCACGCTCGCGCCCTTCAACAACAACTTTGATCTGTCCATTCTCCTGCCGCTGCGCTTGGAGAATACGCGCCACTGTGCCGACGCTGTAGATCTGCTCAGGCGTCGGTTCATCGACCGAAGCGTCGTGCTGGGTGGCAAGAAAGATCGTCTTGTCGGAGGTCAGAGCTTCTTCAAGCGCCTGCACCGAACCTGGACGCCCGATCTTGAAGGCAACCTTGGTAAAAGGGAAAATGACCACATCGCGAATCGGCACCATCGGGTAACGCGCAATGTCTTTCGGGGTGTTGTCTGAGTATTCTTCCATGCCCGCTTTGTCTCTTTCGGAAAACTGCAAAAATGCTCAAGGCAAGCTGCGCAAAATTGCTCGCCTGATCCTTAAACGCAAGGGATTGTAGAACATTTCTCGCAAGCCTGCCACTAACGTATAAGCATGAAGGCGGAAGGATTTCAGAAAGGATGAAGGCGGAAGGATGAAGTGAAGACAGAAGATCCGCCCCTTCCTATTCATCCTTCCGCCCTCCGCCTTTATCCTTTGCTCAGGCGGCGGCGTCGTCTATGCCGGAAAGAGATTCGCCTGGAACGGCGCGCCGACGCTCAGCCATCTCGCGCGTAATCACAAGCTCCTTGACGCGTTTTTGCGACGGCAGCATGTACATAGCTTCGAGCAGTAGTTCCTCCAAAATCATCATCAAGCCGCGTGCCCCGACCTTGCGCTCAACCGCTTGGCGGGCGACATCACGAAGCGCGTCTTCCGTAAAGCGTAGCTTGACGCTGTCGTAATCAAACTTCTTCTGGTACTGCTTGATCAGCGCGTTCTTCGGTTCGGTGAGAATCTTGATCAGCGCCGCTTCATCCAGTTCGTGGAGCACGGCCAAGACCGGCAGACGGCCGACAAATTCCGGGATCAATCCGTAACGCACAAGGTCTTCCGGCTGTACCTGAGTAAGCGCGTTCGCATAGCGATCCGTGCTGGATTTGATGTCGGCGTGAAATCCTAAAGACCGATTGCGCAATCGCCGCTCAACAACTTTTTCCAGCCCGACAAACGCGCCACCGCAAATAAAAAGGATGTTTGTTGTATCAATCGGGAAAAACTCTTGGTGCGGGTGCTTGCGTCCGCCCTGCGGCGGAACGTTTGCGATGGTGCCTTCTAAAATCTTCAGCAAAGCCTGCTGCACGCCCTCGCCTGAAACGTCGCGCGTGATCGAAGGGTTTTCGTCTTTGCGACAGATCTTATCAACTTCGTCGATGTAGATGATGCCCTGCTGTGCGCGTTCAACATCGCCGTTCGCAGCTTGCAGGAGTTTAAGGATGATGTTTTCGACATCTTCACCGACGTACCCGGCTTCCGTGAGCGTCGTGGCATCAACGATTGTAAAAGGTACGCTCAGCATGCGCGCCAGCGTCTGCGCCAGCAAAGTCTTGCCGGTTCCGGTCGGGCCGATCAGCAGAATGTTCGACTTTTGAATCTCAACTTCGCTGCGCCGTCTCGCTAATTCGATCCGTTTGTAATGTTGGTAGACGGCGACGGCCAAGCGCTTTTTGGTTTCCTCTTGGCCGATAACGTATTCGTCAAGGAAGTTTTTGATCTCCGCTGGTTTCGGCAGTGGTGGTCGCGATGAGACGGACTCCTGCTGTTGATCGTCTGTAATGATCTCGTTGCAGATGTCAATGCATTCGTTGCAGATGAAGACCGTGGGACCGGCAATCAACTTCTTAACTTCGTTCTGCGACTTGCCGCAGAACGAACAGCGCAACGTATCATCAGTTCGGCGTACCATAAGCTTTGAGATAAACCCCGTTGAGGAATTTGCAGTTTTAGATTTTAGATTTGCGATTGAAAGAATACTGAGCTTCGTCCCCTAAATAAAATCGCAAATCGACAATCGCAAATCTAAAGTTCATTCACTCGCGGTGCACAATTACTTCATCGACCAAGCCATACTCTTTAGCTTGCATCGCAGACATGATGCGGTCGCGTTCAACATCGCGCTCAACATTTTCAAACGTCTGTCCCGTATGCTTCGCAATGATGTTGGAGGTCAGTTCGCGCATGCGAATGATCTCTTCGGCTTGAATGCGTATGTCCGTCGCTTGCCCCTGTGTGCCTCCTGACGGCTGGTGGATCAGGATGCGAGAATTAGGAAGCGCGAAGCGTTTGCCCTTGGCCCCCGCGGCGAGCAGCAATGCTCCCATCGAAGCACACTGCCCAACGCAGATCGTCGTCACATCAGGACGGATGAACTGCATCGTGTCATAGATCGCCATCCCTGCGGTGATCGAGCCGCCCGGCGAATTGATATAGATGTTGATGTCCTTCTCAGGATCTTCAGCTTCGAGAAAAAGAAGCTGCGCAACAATTAAGTTAGCGATCATGTCATCGATCGGTGTGCCTAAAAAGATTATGTTGTCTTTCAGCAGTCGCGAGTAAATATCAAAAGCGCGTTCCCCGCGCGCCGTCTGCTCAACAACCATCGGAACTAAAGCCATGCTGTGAACCTTAAACCTTTCTAACTTCGGTGACCATTATGAATTTGATGTGAGCCGCTTCGGGCATATCGGAGGCGCTCCTGTTGTGGCGGGCGGTTTAAGTTGCTTGCTGCGGCGAAGACTCGGAGGCTTGCTGTTCGGTTGCGCTCTCCTCTGTCCGCGCCTCATCCGCGCCGTGCTCGGCTTCGCTCGTACTCGGCTGCTGGTTCGCCGCTAACACTTCTTCTCCCGCCCCTGCGGCGTGCGTTGCTTGGGCTGCCGGCGGGTTCTCTTCGGTCGCTTCCTCACGCCATTCTTCTTCTGAAACGCGCGCGTTTTCAATTACGAAGTCCAGTGCTTTGCGAGTCCGCAATCTGTCGGCGATGCTACGTTCGGCCCCTTCCTTTGTCAAGGTAGCGCGTACTTGTTCGAGCGGTTGATTCGATGCGCGAGCGAGGGCGGCGATCTCCGCTTCCATCTCTTCATCCGTCGGTTCGATGTTCTCCTGATTCGCAATGTGTTCCAGCAGCAGCGATCCTTGCAACTGCCGCCTGGCCTCTTGCTCCACACGCTCGTACAAAGCCTTGCCGTCGATTCCAGCGTCGCGTGGGTCGACGCCCTGTGCCAACATGTCGCGCACCGTCGCTTCCAGCATTCTGTATGCCTGGCGTTGCAGCAACGTCTGCGGAACTTCCACCGGATGCGCTTCGATCAGCTTGTTCACCACCGTCTCACGCAGACTTTCTTCGGCCTCAGCACGTGCCCGTTCCGTTAACGCTTCACGGACCTTCACGCGCAGCGCTTCAAGCGAGTCCACGCCTTCCTCGCCTAAGCTCTTCGCCCACTCGTCGTTCAGTTCCGGCAGTTCTTTGACGCGCACGGCCACGATCTTTGCTGTGTACTCGATCTCTTTTCCGGCTAGCCCCTTTGATTTGAAGTCTTCGGGATACCGAATCGTAAATGTCCGCTCATCATCAGGCCGTGCGTCTAAAAGGTTGTTCGTAAAATCCTCGAGCACGCCTTCGCCGCCGAGCTCCGTGTCCACCTCCTCGACGTTGATGTCTTCCTGCTCCGGCGGATTAATGAACCGACCGCGATAGTTGGCCGTGACGGTGTCGCCTGTTTGTGCTCCGCGATCTTCCACGGGCTGCAGCGACGCTGATCCCTCGTGCCAACTATTAATGACTTCTTCAGGATCCTCATCAGTGATGGGACGCACGCGTCGCGCCACTTCCAGGCCGCGATACTCGCCGAGCGTGATCTCAGGAAGAACCTCTAGAATCGCGTGGAGAGCCAGCGACTTTTGGCCGAGTTGATCCAGTTCATCCTCGGCAGCGAATTGCACATCCGGCTCGCCGATAACATTGAGCGCTCGCTCGCTGATCGCTTCGCTAACCGCTTGCGGCACAATCTCGCTCAAGACTTCGCCCCGAATCTCCTTTTTATAACGCTGACGCACAATTGCAACGGGTGCGTGCCCCGGCCGAAAGCCGGGCACGGTTGCCGCTTTCGCGTAGCGGTCGCTGATAAGGTCATATTG
>JACCTF010001067.1 GCA_013812565.1 Pyrinomonadaceae bacterium
AAGTAGAACGGGCTGAAGCCGTTGGCGACGATGTTTGGGGAGTTTGTTGTCCCGCTCCTCACGCCCTGTGCGATGAGGAAGGCCGCATGCGCCACGCCGCCGCCGGCGACGAGGTTGCTTGTGGTAGTTCCGTCGGCGAGAGTGACAGTGCCGGCCAGCGTTTGACGCCGGAGGAACTGCGAGCCGGTTTCCCGCACGCCGCTCACTAACTGAAGGCGAGCGTCCCCGGCGAGCAACGCATTAATGCGCGCGCTGTTGCCGGTCATCCGCAGCTCGTTAAAATCGTTGAGGAACCCGTTGTTGGTGATGTCAACCTGGTTGGCATCGTAGCCGCCGAAGAGGTTCCGACCCTGCCGACCGATGTAGTTAACTTCGAGCACTGTCTTCCGCCCAATCTCGCGCTGGAAGCTGATCGAGTATTGGTGCGTCCGCGGATAGGTCAGGTTAGGGTCAACCACCGTCAGTGAGGCGGTCGAGAACGGCGCGGGCTGGCGGAATTGCAGCGGCGTCACGTCGTTAGATGAGAGCACTGGCAGTCCCTGACGCAGTAGGCCACCGCTTCTGCCGAAACTCTCGTTGACGACGGGGCGCGTGAGTCCGGGCGCGCTCTGGAAAATGAACGACGAGAAGACGAACGTGTTGGTACGGTCGTAGGCGAGACGGTAGTTGGCGCGAACCGAAGTTTTACCCGTACCGAATGGGTCCCATGCAAAACCAACGGACGGAGCGAACTGCTTGTAAGTGTCATCGTACAGCTTCCCTTCGCCGAAGCGGAACGAATTGGTCGGCGGCTCACCGGCGGCTAGTCGCTGCTCGGGTCGCAGGACGATGTCGTTGGGCGCACGCGGCGAAAGCCGCACCTCCCAACGCAAACCGAGATCGAGGGTCAGGTTCGGACGCAGCTTCCATGTATCCTGACCGAAGAAGTCATATTCGGGGTAGCGGGCGTCGTACAGAAAGGGCGTGCTGCCCGGCGCGAATGTAGTGTCGTCAGTGGCGACGAAGCCTTGGTTGATCGTGCCGACGCGCCCCAACAGATCGTTGATCGCGCTCTCAAGCCGCGTACGGTCGGCCGCGTTGTTGCCGCTGATCGCGGCCGTGCCGAAAGAGGCCGGAACTTGATTGATGGTGGTGCCGAGGAAAATCCTCTCGCGGATCTCGACGCCCGCAACGCTGCCGCGGGTGTCGACGTGTTTTTGGAACCGTATATTCGTTCCGGCTCTGAAGGTGTGCAGGCCGCGCACGTGACTGATGTTGTCAACGAACTGGAGCGTCGTGATCGTGCGCGCGTTGTTGACGGTGGGAGAACCGTTAAGCGGGTCGGTAATAAGGTTGAAGAACACCGGCAAATTCTGCGCGGCGTTCGGGTCGGCGTTGTTGAAGCTGAACGTGAAACGATTGAAGCCTGCGACGAATTCGTTGACGGTGGTCGGCGTGAGCGTCGCCCGATAGTTGACCGCCAGGTTCTTGGGAGTGCGGTAGGTGTCAACCGAGCGCGGGCCGCCGGGGAAGGCTTGAGGCCCTCCCACCCCGCCGCCGCCTGTAGTGACGTTGCTGTTGCCACTGTCGCCGAGCGTGTTCTGCTCTCCTTGCGAGTAGCGCACGTATATCGAATTGCGCTCGTTGAAGGCGTGGTCAATCTTTGTCGTGAAGTCGTACTGCCGTTCGGTCTGCGGGGCGGTGAAGCTGAACCCCGCAGTGTTCAGGCCGTCGCCGACGGTGAAGTTATTCGGCAGCGGTGTAAGGCCGATGAGGCGCTGCGTTGTCGGGTCGGGGCCGAGGCCGTCCGGATTGGCGAAGATGTTGTAGGTGCGAAGGGTCGAAACCAAATTGGGCAGCACGTTGCCGTTCGCATCCACCGACGCGGTGCTCGCCAAGGCGTTACCGTTGGCTCGCCCCTGCGTGTAACGGAAGATTCCGTTGCGCGCCTGTTGGGTGTAGACCACCCGGTTACGGAAGATGCTCTGAGTCGTCCGCAGCAGTTGCAGGTTAGTGAAGAAGAAGGTGCGGTTCTTGCCGTTATAGACGGCGGGGCCGCCCTCGCCGAAGCGCGGCAGGATGACGGGGCCTCCGACGGAACCGCCGAAGATGTGCTGCACGAACTGCGGACGCGGCGTCGCTTGCCGCTGTCCATTGAGAACGACCGTGTTGATGGTATTTGCGTACTCGTTCGCGTGGAAGCGCGGCGTTTGGTAGAACTCGAACAGCGAGCCGTGAAACTCGTTCGTCCCCGAGCGTGTGACGAGCGTCACCTGCGCGCCGCTCGACCGACCCAGCTCGGCGGTGAAGTTGCTGGTGACGACTTGAAATTCGGTCAGCGAATCGGGGTTCGTGCGGATCGGCGTGAAGTTCGAGCCGCCCGCGCTCGTTTCGTTAACGTCGATCCCGTCGAGCGTGAAGTTAAAAGCGCGGTCGCGTGCGCCGTGGACGTGGATGCCGCCGCCGGTGTTCGCGTTGGGCGTGACGCCCGGCTGAAAGGTAATAAAACTAAGCGGGTTACGCCCGCGATCCCCGACAATCGGCAAGGTCACAAGCGTCTGCTGTTCGACGGTGTTGCCGATATTACCGGAGGTGCTCGTCTGCACCGCCT